>CBDUCD010000091.1:0-9782 GCA_965365535.1 uncultured Rhodothermales bacterium
GCCTCTCACCGTTCATTCATCCGCGCCCACAAACCATCGCGCCGGGCGGACGTTGCCTGTTCCATGCCGCCGCCTTCCGCCTCCGCCTCCCCCGTCGCCGCGTCGTTTGGGACGACGTGCTGCGCCGACAAAGCCCTCGAAGCCACGCCTGCCGACACGCGCCGCGAGGCCCTGTTTGCCGGGCTGACGCTCGTGGGGCTGGCCCTCGGATGGGGCGCCACGCACGCCGGATGGACGCCCGGCGCGTGGCTGGGCTACGGCGCCGCCTACGGCTTTGGCGGCTGGTACGGCGCGCGCGGCGGGCTGGAGGCGATGCGGGCGCGCACGGTGGACATTGACCTGCTGATGGTGCTGGCCGCGCTGGGCGCCCTCGCCATCGGGCAGCCGTTCGAGGGGGCGCTGCTGCTTTTTCTGTTCTCGCTCTCGAACGTGCTCCAGCACCGCGCCCTGGGGCGCAGCCGCCGCGCCATCGAAGCCCTGCTGCACCTGCGGCCCGACACGGCCCTCGTGCTGCGCGACGGCGCCGAGGTGGCCGTGCCCGTCGAAGAGGTCGTGCCGGGCGAAAGGTTCGTGCTGCGCCCCGGCAGCCGCATCCCCCTCGACGGGACGGTCGTGGCGGGCGCGAGCAGCGTGGACGAGGCGTCGCTGACGGGCGAGTCGGCGCCTGCCGACAAGGCACCGGGCGACGGGGTGTTCGCGGGCACCATCAACGGTGGCGGCAGCCTCGAAGTGCGCGTGACGCGGACGGCGGGCGAGTCGGCGCTGGCGCGCATGGTGCGACTCGTCGAGGAGGCGCAGCGCGAAAAGGCCGGCGCGCAGCGCCTGATAGACCGCTTCGAGCAGCCCTACGCGCTGGGCGTGCTGGCCCTCACCGCCGCCGCCTTTGCCGTGGCCGTGGCGTGGGGCGAGGCCGCCGCGCCCGCCTTTTACCGCGCCATGACCCTCATGGTGGCCGCCAGCCCGTGCGCCCTCGTCATCTCGACGCCGGCGTCCGTGCTCAGCGCCATCGCGGCGGGCGCCCGGCGCGGCATCCTGTTCAAAGGCGGGCTGGCCGTCGAGGAAACGGCGCGCGTGCGCGTCGTCTGCTTCGACAAGACGGGCACGCTTACCGAGGGCCGCACGCGCCTCGTCGAGGTGGCCGCGCACCCCGCCGCCGGGCTGGACGATGGCGGCCTGCTGGCGCTTGCCGCCGCCGTGCAGCAGCGCTCCGAGCACCACCTCGCCGCCGCCACCCGCGCCGAGGCCGAAAAGCGCGGCCTTGCCGTTTCTGCCGCCACGGCGTTCCAGGCGTCCGCCGGAAAAGGCGTCGCGGCAACCGTCGCGGGGCGGCAGGTCGCCATCGGCAACCCGCGCTTTTTCGAGGAAGACGGGGCGCTGCCGGCGGGCTGGCACGAGGCGCGGGCCGCCGTCGCGGCGATGGAAGGGCAGGGGCACACCGCCGTCGTCGTAGTCGAAGCGGCGGGCGAAAGCCGGCGCGTGCTGGGGTGGATGGGCTTTGCCGACACGCTGCGGCCCGGCGCGCCGGACGTGGTGCAGAAGCTGCGGCGCTCGGGCATCGCGCACGTCGTCATGCTCACGGGCGACAACCCGGCCGTCGGCGCCGCCATTGGCGCGCAGGCGGGCGTGGACGAGGTGTTCGCGGGCCTGCTGCCCGAGGAAAAAGTCGCGCACGTGCGCCGGCTGGCCGCGCAGTACGGCCCCGTCGCCATGATCGGCGACGGCGTCAACGACGCGCCTGCCCTCGCCGCCGCCACCATTGGCATCGCCATGGGCGGCGCCGGCACCGACGTGGCCCTCGAAACCGCCGACGTGGTACTCATGGCCGACGACCTGGGGCAGCTTCCGTACGCGCTCCAGCTGAGCCGCGCCACGCGCCGCACCCTCGCCGTCAACATCGGCTTTGCCCTCGCCATGATCGCGGCGATGGTCGTCTCCATCCTCGCCGCCGGGCTGCCGCTGCCGCTCGCCGTCGTCGGCCACGAGGGCTCGACCGTTCTCGTGTCGCTCAACGGGCTGCGGCTCCTGGGCTACCGGGGCCGGTAGTCACGCCTCGGTCGCCACGTCGGTGGGCGACGCCTCGATTTCGGCGCCGACGTGCCGGAAGGCGCGGTCGAGATAGACGAGCGGTGCCCCGCTGCGCGGCCCCTCGACGCTTTCGACGAGGCCGATGACGAGCACGTGGTCGCCGGCCTCGACGCACCGCTGCACGCGGCACGCAAAGCGCACCAGGTACTCGTCCAGCACGGGCACGCCCTGCGCGTCGCGGGTGTGCGCGACGGTGGCAAACTGCCCCTCGGACGACAGGCCGGGCACGGCAAAGTGGTAGCCCAGCAGCGCCTGGTCGCTGCGCAGCACGTGCACCTGGAAAGGCGCGCCGGGCGCCATGAGGGGCAGCAGACCCGAAGCCTGCATCAGGCTGAACTGGACGAGCGGCGGCGCCAGCGACAGGCTCGTGAACGACCCGATGGTGGCCGCGCGCGGCGCCTCGCGGCCCGCCGTCACGACCGTTACGGGCGAGGGCACGCAGCGCATGGCCTGCCGCAGCCGGTCGGGGGTGCCGGCGGAAGGCGCGTGGTGGGGAGAAACGTCGGGCATCAATCAGCCGGCGAGGGCGTCTTTGAACTTGCTGAAAAACGACTTGCTGCCGCCGTTCGTGGCCGCGCCGGGCGTAAAGGCAGGCGAGTGGCGCAGCCTTTCGAGCAGCGCCGTCTCGTCCGCCGAGAGGCGCTGGGGCGTCCACACGCGCACGCGCACGAGCTGGTCGCCGCGCCGGTTCGAGCCGTACTCGGGCAGGCCGCGCCCGCGCATCCTGAGGATTTTGCCGCTCTGCGTGCCCGCGTCAATGGTGAGGCGCGAGGTGCCTTTAAGGGTCGGGATGTCCACCTCGGCGCCCAGCGCGGCGTCGGGGAGGGACAGCACCAGGTCGTAGAACACGTCGAGCCCTTCGCGCAGAAAGTGCTCGTGTTCGATTTCCTCGATCTCGACGCGCAGGTCGCCGGGGGCGCCGCCGCGCACGCCCGCGTTGCCCGCGCCGCGCATCGTCAGGAAGTTGCCCTCGAAGACGCCGGCGGGCACCTGCACGGCGATGGTTTCTTCGCCCTTTTCGCGGCCCTCGCCCTTACACACGCGGCAGGGCTGGCGCAAAAGCCGGCCCTCGCCGCCGCACGTGGGGCAGGGCTGCACGCTCACGAACTGGCCGAAAACGCTGCGCGTGACGCGCTGCACCTCGCCCATGCCATTACACGTCGCGCACACGTCGTACGCCTCGGCGGCAGCCACGCCGCCCTCGGCGCCGCTGCCCTCGCAGGCCGCGCAGGCGACGAACTTGCGCACCTTGACGTTTTTCTCGACGCCCTCCGAAATCTCCTCGAGCGTAAGCGGCAGCTTGATGCGCAGGTCGGTGCCGGGGCGTCCCTGCTGCGGGCCGCGCCGCGTGCGCCCGCCGCCGAACATGTCGGCAAAGCCGCCCGAGGCGCCGCCGCTTTCGAAGATGTCGCGGAAGCGGTCGAAGATGTCGCCGAAGTCGGTGAACTGGGGGCCGCCACCGCCAGCGCCGCGCACGCCCGCGTGGCCGAAGCGGTCGTAGCGCTCGCGCTTGTCGGGGTTCGAGAGCACCTCGTAGGCCTCGGCGCACTCCTTGAAGCGCTTCTCGGCCTCGGCGTTGCCCGGGTTGCGGTCGGGGTGGTACTGCATGGCGAGCACGCGGTACGCCTTTTTGATCTCGACCACGGTAGCCGTGCGGCTCACGCCCAGAATCTCGTAGTAATCGCGCATGGGGAAAGGATGAGGTTGGGAGGTAGCGAGGTGGTGGGGTTGTTGGGGGTGTGGGGTGGCGTGGCGTGGCGCTGGGGCCGTAGCGCTTTTCCAGCACCGGCTTGCCAGCACAGGCGCGACGTGCAGTCAGGTTGCCAGGCCACCGCCCGCCACCCACTACCTCGCTACCCCACCGCCTGGCCCGTTTAGCCGGCCACCTTGACGCGGCTGTGGCGCAGCACGCGCTCGCCGATGCGGTAGCCGCGCTGGAACTCTTCGAGGACGGTGCCCGGCGCCACGCCTTCGGGCGCCTCCGCCTGCATGAGGGCGTCGTGCTGGGCCACGTCGAAAGGCTGGCCGACGGCCTCGATGGGCTGCACGTCGAGCTTTTCCATCTCGCCCTCGAACTTGCGGAAGACGAGTTCGATGCCTTCGTGCAGCTTGTCGGAGACTTCGCCCGTGGGGGCGTCTTCGATGGCGCCCAGCACGCGCGCAAAGTCGTCGTACACGTCGAGAAAGCGGGTGACGGCCTCGGCGCGGCCTTCCTCGCGCCACTTGGCGCGCTCCTGCTCCGTGCGGCGGCGGAAGTTCTGGAAGTCGGCGGCCGTGCGGCGCAGCTGCTCCTCGGCGGCCTGCGCCTGCTGCTCGGCGGCGTCGGCGCGCTCGCGCAGGGCGGCCAGCTGCTGCTGCATCTCCTCGATCTGCGCGTTGCGGTCGGCGAGTTCTTCGATGGCCTGGAGCCACTGCGCGGCGGCGGCGTCGCCGTCGGACGGTTTCTGGGTGGACTGCGGCGTTTCGTTCACAGGTGAAAAACGGTTGGCTTGGGTTCGGAAAAGGGGGTCAGTCCGTGGCGTCGGCGCGGCCCAGCATGTGCGCCACGTGCTCGACGACCGTCACGGCGCGGGCATAATCCATGCGCAGCGGCCCCAGCACGCCCACCGTGCCCACCGCCGTGCCCATGCGGTAGCAGGCCGTCACGAGCGAGTAGCGGCGCGTTTTGCCGTCGGCGTGCTCGGGGCCGATGGTGACGACGGCGCGGGCGGGCGCGTCGGTCGCCGGGCGGTCTTCGAGCAGCTGGACGAGAAAGCGCTCGTCTTCGAGCAGCTGGATGAGGTGGCGCAGCTCGTCGGGCTGCTGGAACTCGGGCTGGTCGAGCAGGGCGCTGGCGGGGCTGAGGCGCAGGCGCGAGCGCTCCACGTCGGCGAAAAGCGCCTGGGGGCGGTTGAGGATGAGGCGAACGAGGGCGTTGTCGTCGGCGTCCATGTCGCGCACGCGCTGGGCAAACGTCGCCCGGATCTCGTCGAGGGGCAGGCCGGCGAGGCGTTCGTTCAGCATCTCGACGACGCGCTCGACCTCGCCGCGCGCCAGCACCACGTCTATCTCCATGATGATGGTGCGCACGAGCCCGCCGCGCAGGCTGAGCACGAACATGAGGCGCGTCGAGGAAAGCGGCACGGCTTCGATGCGTTCGAGCACGCCCGTGGCCATGTCGGGCGCGAGCACGGCGCCCAGGAGGTGCGACAGCCGCCCCAGCACCTTCGACGTTTCGCGCAGAAGCTCGTCGTGGCCGCCGGCAATCTGGTCGAGGGCGGCGCGCAGCGCGGCCTTGTCGGCAGCCGAGAGGCGCGGCGTCTGCATGAGTTCGTCCACGAACGTGCGGTAGCCGCGCGCCGTGGGCACCCGCCCCGCCGACGTGTACGGGTGTTCGAGGTAGCCCGCCTCTTCCAGGTCGCTCATCGTGTTGCGGATGGAGGCCGGGCTCAGGTCGAGGCCATAGCGCTGCACCAGCATCCGCGAGCCGACGGGGCCGGCGGTGTGCACGAAGCTCTGCACGACGAGGCGCAGAATCTCGCGCTCGCGCTCGGAAAGGGGGGCAGCGTCGTCGGGGCGGAGGGTGGACATGGCAGGGACGGCTTCGCAAAAGGCTTGCCAGCGTGAAAAACGGCGCCCACCGCCGCCGGGCGTTGCCAGCGTGTCAGGCGGGGCTGCGTTTTCCGGGCAGGCTAACAGCGCACCCCCCGTTCCGTTTCGGGCCGTCTGTGCAGAAACTGCCATTCCGGCGCGCCGGGCGCGGGCGCCGCACGTAAAAAGGCGCGTGCAGCAGCCACCCCGAGCCGCTGCACGCGCCCTCCCCGTCCCCCTTTTCCACCGCCGCTATTCGAGCCGCGTAATCTGCGCCTCGCGCTGGAGGCGGATGCGGGCGCCACCCGGCGTCTCGTACGTGTCGTCGGACTGGCCGCTGAGCGTGGGCGAGGCGCGCCGGGCGTCGGGCGCGTACGCGTTGTTCTCGGTGCCGTAGTAGTACGAGTCGTCGTAGCCGTAGCCGTCGTAGAAGTCGTCGTCGTAGGCAAACGTGCTGACGGCGTAGGGGCCGTAGTCGCCCAGCCAGCGCTCGTCGTCGGGCAGGAGGGAGATGGGCGCGTAGCCGCCGTAGCCGTCGTAGTCGAGCAGGCGGCTGTAGCGGACGGCCTCGACGCGGTTGCGGCGCAGGTCGAGGCGGGCCACGTCGAGGGGATCGTCGCGGCGCCACTGGCTGAGAAAGTAGCCGTCGTAGGGGCGCGTGGCGATGAGTTCGAAGCCGGACTCGCGGCTGCCCACGACCAACACGTCGCGGTCGAAGGAGAGGCTGCCGTTGCGGCGCACCGTGCCGCGCACGCGCCCGAAGCGGTCGGGGATGCGCGAGACGCGGCCCAGGTAGCGCCCGTTCTGGTAGATTTCGACGGCCTCGATGTCGAAGTCGAGTTCGGCGCGGTTGCGCCCGGCGCTGCGCACGCGCTGCCGGTACGTGGTGACTATTTCGAGGCGCGTGTCCCAGCGCTGGCGGCCGTAGTCGCTTTCGAGCCGGACGGTCTGGCGGTACTGGTAGCGCGGGCTCCAGGCGCGGCGGTAGCGGTACTCCCACGGCCACTCGTAATCAATGTGCAGCACGATGGGCGCGGCGGGGCGGTAGTGGTAGCCCCACGCGGGCACGGGCGGCACGCGGTACCACTTGTAATGGTCGCGGCTGCCGTAGGACGGCCTCGTCACGACGCGCCCGCTGTGCCCGCCGCCGATGACGCGGCCCTGGCGGCTGCCCGTCTGCGGCTGCGTCGAGGGGGTGCGGCCCCGGCCGGGGGTGCGGTTGTCGTCGCGCTGCGTCTGGGGCGTGCGGCCCGTTTCAGGGCTGCCGGTGCGGCCCCGGTCGGGGCTGCGCGGCGGGCGCGTTTCGGCCTCCGGGCGCGGCGTCGCGGGCTGGCGGCCCCGGTCCGTCCGGTCGGTGCGCGTGGGCGGCGTGCGGGGCGCCTCGGGTGCGGGCGCGGGCGGCTCGGCGCGGGGCGCGGGGCGCGGCGCGGGCTGCGGCTCGGCACGCGGCGCGGGCGCCGGATCAGGGCGCGGCGCGGGCTGGGGGCGCGTTTCGGGCGCGCGCGGCGGCGGGGTGCGGCGCTCCTCCTTTTCCTCCGTCTTGCGCTCGCCGCGCGGCTGGCCGCGCTGCGCCTGGGCCGGCCCGGCGCCCACGAGCAGCACGAGAAAAAGGGTCAGCACGGCCCAGCGTGTGGAGGGTAGCCTGGTCTGGTTCATGGCGGTCGAGGGTTGCTGAAAGGGAGTGGCCTGTTGCCTCTCCGCAATCGTGCCAGCGGGCAGCAGGGCGCGTATGGATGCAGACGAGGCCCCGGCGGGGCCGCGCCTGTCCACTCGAAGCGACACCGCTGTCAGACGGGCACGCCCCACACCATCAGCCCGCCCAGGTGGCCCGTCCACGCGGCGAGCAGGGCGGCGGCGAGGGCGAGCCCCACGGCGGCCCATCGCAAAGGGGTGGGCAGCCGCAGCCCGCGCGCCTCCCACGCGGCCAGCGTCAGCACGGCCAGGGCGGCGGCGAGGGAGACACCCAGCGTCCACGCGCCCAGCCGGGCGTGCTGCGCCACGAACAGATCCACGATGGGGACGCCCTCGGACTGCTCGGCCATGGCGCCGCCCGTGGCATAGGCGGCGCCCGCGCCCAGCGCGCCCAGCACCAGCAGCGCGGCCAGCGCGCCGCGCCAGAACGCCGTCCGCCGCCACGCCCACACCACGGCTACGGGCGCCGCCGCCATCAGCAGGGCGACGGGGAAATGCACCGCGAGCGGGTGCAGAACGGGAATCGTGTAGTCGAACATGGGCAGCAGGGGCACGGCACGGGCGCGCATCCGGGCGCGAGGTGGGGCGTATAGGGCGCCCGCCGCGTGCCGTTCCCGGCCGGGCGGCCTTTCCCTTTTCCCCATCGCCATGCGCTTTTTCTCGACGCTCGTTGCCGCCACGCTCGGCACCCTCGTCGCCCTCGGCATCGTCGTGTTTTTCGGCATCCTCCTCCTCGTCGGCATCGCCGCCTCGGGCGAAGGGGCGCCCGCCGTGCCGAAGAACGCGACGCTCGTGCTCGAAGTCGCCGGCGACATCCCCGAGATCGCGGCGGACGACCCCTTTGGCGCCCTTTTCGGCGAGCCGCCGCTCGACCTCGTCCGCATCCGGCAGGCGCTGCGCATGGCCGCCGCCGACCCCCGCATCGGCGCCGTCTGGCTCCAGGTGGGCACGCCCGCCTCGCCGTGGGCCACGCTCGAAGAAATCCGCGACGCCCTCGTGGACTACCGCCGCAGCGGCAAGCCGCTCTACGCCAGCGGCAGCGGCCCCTACCTCGACGAAGCGGGCTACTTTCTCGCCTCCGTCGCCGACACGGTCGCGCTCCAGCCCCTCACCCTTTTCGAGTTCAACGGCTTCACCCTCACCGCCGAGTTTTACAAAGGGCTGCTCGACAAGCTCGACGTGCAGGCGCAGGTGGTGCGCGCGGGCCAGTTCAAGTCCGCCGTCGAGCCGTTTATCCGCGAAAGCCTCTCGCCCGAAAACCGCGAGCAGCTCGCGTCGCTGCTGGCCGAGCAGAACCGCGTGTTCATGCAAAAGGTGGCCGCCAGCCGGGGCACGACGCCCGAAGCGCTCCAGCACCTGGCCGAAACCGACGCCCTGTTTTCCGCCGAGGACGGCCTGCGCGCCGGCCTCATTGACGCCCTCCTGCTGCCCGACCAGCTCGAAAAGGTGTTCAAAACGCGGCTGGGCGTGGCCGAGGGCGACGACCTCGAAACCATTGATGCCGCGGACTACGCGCGCACCAGCGCCGAAAAGGCCGGGCTGAAACCGGCGGGCGACGGCCAGATCGCCGTCGTGTACGCCGTCGGCGGCATCGTGGACGGCGAAAGTGGCACGAGTGCCAACCCGCTCATGGGCGGTAGCGTCGTGGGCGACGCCACCTTCCGCGAGGCCATGCAGGACGCCCGCGACGACGGGCGCGTGGGCGCCGTCGTGGTGCGCGTCAACTCGCCCGGCGGGTCGGCGTCGGCCAGCGAGGCCATGCGCCGCGAAATCGAACTCACCAGTCTGGAAAAGCCCGTCATCCTCTCGATGGGCGACTACGCGGCGTCGGGCGGCTACTGGATTGCCACGGGCGCCGACACCATCGTGGCCGACGCGCTCACCATCACGGGCTCCATCGGCGTGTTCAACCTGTTTTTCGACACGGGCGGCTTGTTCGAGAACAAGATGGGCATCACCTTCGACCAGCTCGAAACGGCGCCTTTTGCCGACATGCTCTCGACCATCAAGCCGCTGGGCGAGGGCGAGCGCGCCATTTTGCAGCGCGGCGTGGACCACACCTACCAGGCCTTCCTCAAAAACGTGTCGGAGGCGACGGGGCTGGACACGGCGCGCGTGGACGAGATCGCGCAGGGGCGCGTGTGGACGGGCGCGCAGGCGCAGTCGCTGGGCCTCGTCCACGAAATCGGCGGGCTGCGGCGCGCCCTCGAAATCGCCGCCGCGAAGGCGGGCATCGAAGGCGACACGTACCGCATCCGCGTGCTGCCGCGCCCCCGCTCGACGGTCGAGCGGCTGCTCGAAAGCATGGGCACGCGCGTCGCGGCGTGGACGCAGGCGCGGCAGTCGCCCGCCGAGCGCGCCCTGCGCGAGCGCGCCGCCCTGCTGGGCGCCCTGCTCGGCCAGAACGGGCGCGTGCAGACGCTTTTGCCCACGCG
>CBDUCD010000092.1:0-9755 GCA_965365535.1 uncultured Rhodothermales bacterium
GCCATCCTGACCAGCGAGCGCGCCCGCATTTCCGACCCGCGCGTGCGCCGCCTGGCCGACCAGATCATCGAGGCGCAGCGCCGCGAAATCGCCGAGATGGAGACCCTCATCGCCGACCTCGAAGGGCGGTAGCCGCGCCCGGCCCTACGCCTCCCGCCCGTCTTCCGCGTCAAACCCCCACGTCTGGCGCAGCCGGCTGATAAAGGTAGCCTCCGCCGTGACGACGCGCCCGTCGGCCCGCGCAATGGCCTGGAGGTCTTCGACGATGCTGCGGCGCACCGACTGGCTGAGCGTTTTGCCGAGCGAGGCGACGGCCCGGTCAATGCGGGCGGGCGAGGGGTCGTCGAAATAGGTGAGCATCGCGTCGCGCAGCACGTGCGTGAGCAGCGCCGGGTCGCGGTTGGGCTGCCACCGGTAGAGGCGTGCCACGATGGTCTGCTCTTCCGCGTGGTCGAGGTGCGCGTCGGTGCCGTGGGCAAGGCCGAGGTAGAGCAGGGCCAGGTCGTGGAGTTGCCCGAGGGGTATCGTGCTCATATATGACGGGTCGGGAGAGAGGCGGACGTACGAGGCGCCGCCGCTATTGTTCAGGCCGGGCCGGGGCCGGGCAGCGCCCCCGCGGAACCCTCCGGGGCCTCGTTTTTAGCACACCCTCCACCTTTCAACGCTGCCGCCATGCCCCTCTCGACCCCCTTTTCCGCCCTGGCCCTGCTGGCGACGCTGGCCTTTGCGCCGCCCTCCGAACCCCTCGCCATCGGCAGCCCGGCGCCCCTCACGGACTACGCCATGACGGCTACCACGGGCGAGGCGCTGACGCTTGGCGAGGTGCGCGGCGCCGGCGGGCTACTTGTCGTGTTTTCGTGCAACACGTGCCCGTACGTGCTGGCGTGGCAGGATCGCTACCCCGCCCTCGCCGCCGAGGCTGCAAAGCTGGGCATCGGCGCCGTCCTCGTCAACGCGAATGAGGGCGCCCGCGACGGGGCCGAATCCCTCGACGCGATGCGGGCGCACGCGGCCCAGTACGCCTACACGATGCCGTACGTGGTAGATGCCCGCCACCAGCTTGCCGACGCCTTTGGCGCCACGCGCACCCCCGAGGCGTTCCTGTTCGACGCCAGCCTGAAGCTCGTCTATCACGGCGCCCTCGACGACAACGCCCGCGACGCGGCAGCGGTCGAGAAGACGTACCTCCTCGACGCCATGCGGGCCATGCACGCGGGCGAGGCGCCTGTGCCCGCCCTCACGCGCTCCATCGGCTGCACCATCAAGCGCGTGTCGTGACGGGCGGCGGGGGCGCGCGGCAGGGGAGAAAAGGTACCTTTTCTGGTTGCTGTTGCGTCTTTACGCGCTGCCCGTTAACCTCCGGGGTGTGCCCGCCGAAACTCCCCCCATTCGCGCGTCCACCTCTGCCCATGCTGCTGTTTCAACCCGTGCTGCCCGTGCCGGCGCCGCCCGTCTTTTTGACGTCGCTCAAAGACGCCCGCCGCCTCTCGTCGGAAGTGCTGGTCGCGGATGCGCGCCGGCTCGTGGGCCTGCGCCCGACGCCCCTCGGCTTCGAGGCCGACGAGGCGCCGCTCGACGCCTTTCTCAACCTCATGCCGTACGCGCCGCCGCGCGGGGTGCGCGCTGCCGGCGGCTACATTGCGCGGGCGGGCGAGGCCGAACCCGAGGTGCTGCTTATCCACCGGCGCGGCGTGTGGGATCTGCCCAAGGGCAAGTGCGACGGCGGCGAGCCGGCCCAGGCGTGCGCCGCCCGCGAACTCGCCGAAGAGGTGGGCCTGCGCCCCGTCGCCGACGTGCACCCGCTCGGGCAGACCGTCCACGGCTACCTCGAGCGCGGCCAGTACGTCGTCAAAAAGACGCGCTGGTTTCTGTTTCCCACGACGCAGACGGACTGGGCGCCGCAGGCCGAGGAGGACATCGAGCGGGTCGAGTGGGTGCCGTGGCACGAGGCGGGCCGCCGCCTCGACTTCGAGACGCTGCGGGCGCACCACCGGCTCGTGACCCCCATCGTTACCGCCGCGTTCCACGGGTAGGGCAGCCGCCGGGCCGGGCGCGCGTTGCGCGGGCATCGCCGCCCCTTTTCCGCCAGCCCCTGTTTCCATGCCCCACCGCACCGCCCTCGTCGCCGGCGGCACCGGCCTCGTCGGCCGCCACCTCGTGGATTTACTGCTGGACGACCCGGCCTGGGCGCGCGTCGTGACGCTGGGGCGTCGCCCGTCGCCGCGCCGGCACCCGCGCCTCGAACACCACGTCGTGGACTTCGACGCGCTCGAAAACCACCGCGACGCCCTCGCCGCCGACGACGTGTTCTGCGCCCTCGGCACGACCATCAAAAAGGCCGGGTCGAAGGAAGCCTTTGCCCGCGTGGACCTGCGCTACCCGCAAAAGCTGGCCCGGCTGACGCGCCTGGAAGGCGCCGCGCAGTTTGGCCTCGTCAGCGCGATGGGCGCCAACCCGGACGCCTTCGCGTTTTACAACCGCACCAAGGGCGACGCCGAGCGCGCCGTGGGCGTCGAGCCGTTCGCGGGCGTGTACCTGTTCCGCCCGTCCCTCCTGCTGGGCGAGCGCGAGGAAAACCGCCCCGCCGAGCGCTTTTTCCAGCGCCTGCTGGCCCCCCTCGCGCCCCTCATGGTCGGCCCCCTCGCCGACCTGCGGCCCATCCCGGCGGAAACCGTGGCGCGGGCCATGATCGAAACGATGCGCGCCGCGCCGGGCGACGTGCGCGCGTTTTCGCCCCGCGACATGCGCCGCATCGTGCAGGGCGGCGACGCGGCCTACGAAACCCTCCACCTCTCGCCCCGTGGCCGCTGACCCCGCCTCCGACGACTATTTCATGGGGCGCTGCCTCGACCTGGCGCGGCGCGGCGCGGGGCACGCGAGTCCCAACCCGCTCGTGGGCTGCGTCATTGTGGCGCCGGACGGCACGACCCTGGGCGAGGGGTGGCACGCGCAGTACGGCGGCCCGCACGCCGAGCCCAATGCCATCGCGGACGCGCTGGCGCGGTGGGGCGGCGGGGCGCTCCGCGGGGCCACGCTGTACGTGAACCTGGAGCCGTGCGCGCACTGGGGCAAAACGCCGCCGTGCGCGCCCCTCGTCGCCGGGCAAGGTTTTCGGCGCGTGGTGGTGGGGATGGAGGACCCGTTCGGGCAGGTGGCGGGGCGCGGCCTCGAAATGCTGCGCGCGGCGGGCGTCGAAGTCGCCGTGGGCGTGCGCGAAGGCGAGTGCCGGCGGCTCAACGAGGCGTTTACACACCACGTCATAACGGGGCGACCACTCGTCGTGCTCAAGGTGGCGCAGACGCTCGACGGCTTTGCCGCCACGCCCGCGGGGCACAGCCAGTGGGTGACGGGCGAGGCCGCGCGGCGGCGCGTCCACGCCCTGCGCGGCGAGCTCGACGCCGTGCTCGTGGGTGCCGGTACCGCCCGCGCCGACAATCCCGCCCTCACCGTCCGCCACGTCGCGGGCCGCCAGCCCCGGCGCGTCGTGCTCGACCGGGCGGGCCAGCTGCCGCCGAGCCTCCAGCTTTTCACCGATGCGTGGGCGGCGAAAACCATCGCCGTCGTGGCGCCGGGAGCCGCGCCCGCGTACGCCGCCGCATTGCGCCAGAAGGGCGGCGAGGTGCTCGAAATCCCCGAGAAAGACGGCAGGCTCGACCTCGCCGCGCTGCTCGACGCGCTGGGCGCGGGCCGCGCCGGGGCGCCCGTCCAGTCCCTGCTCGTCGAGGCGGGGCCGGGGCTGGGCCGCGCCTTTTTCGAGGCCGACCTGGTGGACCGCTTTCTCGCCTTCGTGGCGCCTGCCCTGCTGGGCGGCGGCCTGCCGGCGGTCTCGTTCGCGCCGCCCGACCGCATGGACGGCGCCCGCCGCTGGGCCGCGCACACGTGGGAAACGGTGGGCGACGACGTGCTGTTCACAGGCTACCGCCGCGCGTTCTGACGAGCGTTTCCCAATCTGAAAGCACGTTTCTAATTCATGTTCACTGGCATCGTCGAAACCGTGGGGCGCGTGCGCCATGTCGAGGCGCGGGGCGACGGGCGCCTGTTCACCGTCGAGGCGCCTTTTGCCGCTGCGCTGCGCGTGGACGAAAGCGTGGCCGTGAACGGCGCCTGCATGACGGTCGTAGCGTGCGACGACGAGGCGTTTTCGTTCGTGACCGTCGAGGAGTCGCTTGCCAAAACCACGCTGGGCAGCCTGGAAACAGGCGCGCCCGTCAACCTCGAGCGCGCCCTCGTGATGGGCGCCCGGCTGGACGGCCACCTGGTGCAGGGCCACGTGGACGCGGTGGGCAGCGTCGTGCGGCGGCAAACGCAGTCGGCGTCGTGGCTTTTCGAGATCGCGTTTCCGCCCGCGTTCGCGCCCAACCTCGTCCCCGTCGGCTCGGTCGCCGTGGACGGCATCAGCCTGACCGTTGCGCGGCTGGGCGAGGCGACGTTTACCGTTTCCATCATCCCGCACACGTTCGAGAAAACGACGGCGCGCTACTGGCAGCCGGGCAGCCGGGTCAACCTGGAGTTCGACCTGATGGGCAAGTACGCCCTCCGCGCAATGGCGGGGCGGTAGGCGCGAAATCAGGACGGCCTACCCGTCGGTTCTGGGGCTGAACGCCGTGCAGGCCGCCCGCGTGCGGTTTCCGGTGCGCGTTTCGAGCGCCCGCGCCAGGCGCGCGTCGTGGCCGTACACGTCGTCGCGGAACTGGACGCTGCCGTCGCCTTCGACCCACGCCGTCAGGTACGTGATGTACACGGGCAGGCGGCTGTCGAGCGGGACGGTTTGCTCCTCACCGGCCTGCATCGCCCCGCGGATGCGGGCCTCGTCCCAGCCGCCGTTGGGGGCGAGCACGAAGCGCGCAAACGCCGCCGCGTCGGCGAGGCGGATGCAGCCGTGGCTGAAATCGCGGGCGTTCTGGCCGAAGGGTGCGCTGGCCGGCGTGTCGTGCAGGTAGATGTTGTACTCGTTGGGAAACATGAATTTGACCCCGCCGAGGGCGTTGTGCGGGCCGGGTTGCTGCCGCACGCGCACCTCGCCGCTTTCGACGGCCTGGGGCGTCAGCCGGGCAGGCGCGACGGGCGTGTCGCCGGCCACGACTTCGTAGTGGTTGGCGGCCAGAAACCCCGGGTTGCGGGTTGCCCTGGGGATGATCTCGCCGAGGGTGATGGAAGGCGGCACGTTCCAGTACGGTGCAAACACGACGTACTGCATCGTGTCGGCGAAAATGGGCGTCTGCGCATACACGCGGCCCACGACCACGTCCATGTCGAGCGCGGGCTTGCCATTGCGGTAGGCGTACAGGCGATAGTCCGGGATGTTGACCATCACGTGCGTGGCGCCCAGCGTGGCGGGCATCCAGCGGCGGCGCTCCAGGTTGAGTTCGAGCTGGCGCACGCGCCGGTCGGCGGGCACGTTGAGGGCGGCGCGCGTGGCCGCATCTACCCGGCCCGACCGGGGCAGGCCGTGGCGGGCCTGGAACCGCTGTACCGCCTGGGCGAGGGCGGCGTCGAAAGGGCCGCTGCCGGCGCTTTCCAGGTCGCCGGTTGCCGCCAGCCGCTGCCGCAGCGCCTCGACGGCAGGCCCCGCCGCGCCCGGCCCCACGGGGGCGGAGACGCCCGGCCATCCGCCCCCGGCGGCCAGGGCGCGGTAGCGGTCGAGGGCGGCGCGCAGCGGGGCGTAGCCTTCGTGCTGCGCCGCCAGCGCCGGCCCGACGCCTTTCTCGACCACCTTGTCGAGGCTGCGCACCGCATTGAACGGCTCGCCGCGCATGTGCCACTGCCCATCTACCGCGTCGGGAAGCACGCGCCCTTCCGTCAGGTCGCGCGCGTACTGCGTAAAGGCCGCCGAGAGGGCCACCTCGAGCCCGGCAAGGGCGCGGGCGCGGGCCGTGTCGGCCTTTTCGTCGCCGTAGGCCTGGACGTACAGCGCTTCGATGCCCGCCAGGTCGTAATCCGCCGGGTCGAGGGCGTCGGCGTCGGCGTGGCAGAGGCGGGCGAGCAGGGAATCGGCCTCGCGGCTGAGGGCGTCCTGCTGCGTCCAGTAGGGCGCGTACTCGCGGGCGCCGTAGAAAAGGGCCAGCGTCGAGTCGCCCGTGGCGGCGAGGGTCTGGCGCAGGCTCGACTTGATTTCCTTGAGGCTCACGTCGCCGCAGCCCGCGAGGACGAAAAGGCCGGTGCAGGCCAGCAGGCAGAAACCGCGCATGGGAGGGGGAGGAAGCGTGCGCCTCCAACCACCCCCTGCGGGCGCGGTTTGGCGGGTTTCTGTGACGAGTCCGTTAGAATGGCGGCGCGATGCGCAGCCAGAGCGTCGGGCCCAGCCCGAACCCTTCGTCGCGCAGGGGCCAGGCCAGCTCGAGGCGGATGCGGCGGCTGTCGAGGCCCACGCCAAAGCCCAGGTCGCCCACGGCGTCGTCGAGGGCAAACTGGTTGGAGGCCCCGTTCGTCCAGCCCGCGTCGGCAAAGCCGAAAAGCTGAAGGTCGTCGAAGAGGCCGTCCAGCAGGTCGGGCTGCTCGACGGCGATCTCGGCATTTGCGGCCACCATGCGGGTGCCGTAAAACACGTTCTGCGGGTAGGCGCGCACGGAGCCCAGCCCGCCGAGGGTAAAGCCTTTCTGGAACGGCACGCCGTCGCCAAAGGCCGAGCCGCCGCGCAGGCGCAGGCTCAGGCTCGTCTGCCGGGACGTGGGCACGTACAGGCGTCCTTCGGCCACCAGGCGGGCAAAGTCGAAGTCGCCGCCCAGCCCCTGGCCCCACTCCACGTCGGCGCGGAGGGCGCTGCCGCGCGGCAGCGACGTGAGGCCACGCACGCGCCCCACCTCGACCGTCCCGACGAGGCTGTGGGCGCGGCCCGAGTCGGCGGGCGGGTTGGCGCGGAAGGGGTCGCCGCCGAAAAGGGCCCACGTGGCGTTTTTGTTCAGGCTGCGGTGCGCCTCGTCGCGGTAGCCCAGCTGGGCGCGGCCCAGGCGCCCGAGCAGGGCCTCGCCGTAGGCCGTCCAGCCTTCGGTTTCGTAATAGTCGTAGGCGTCGTGGCGGGCGAAAAAGGCGCCGAGGGCGTTTTCGACGGGGTCGGCCTTCCACGTATCCTCGGTCGAGGTGCCGCGCCGGTAGTAGCCGCCCACTTTGGCGCCGTACGCGCCGCGCGGCGTCACGCGCAGGTCGAGGCCAATCTGGTAGCGCGGCTTTTCGAGGGCAAAGGCGTAGCCGATCTCGCCGAAAAGGCGGGCGGGGCGGCGGCTGTCCACGTCGAGGGGTTCGCGGCGCAGGCCGGCGTAAAAGCCCTCGACGCGGTTGTAGCGCACGGGCAGGTCCTGCCGCACGAGCGCGTCGCCCCAGAACAATTCGTCGCCGGTGCGGAGGGCGCGGGCGCGGTAGTGGCGCCAGCGGTCGCCGTGGCCGCGCTTGCCCCAGTGCCACGTGTGCCCCGCGTCGTCGCCCTCGTCCACCGCCTCGCCCCCGTCCTCGGTGTCATCGGCATCCCATTCGTCGTCGGCATCCCAGTCGTCATTGCTTTGCCACTCGTCGCCGTCGGACTTGCTTTCCCACTCGTCGCCGTCGCGCGTACTGCCGCGCCAGCGGGGGGCGTCCTCGCGGACGGTGTCGAGCACGCCGCGCAGCCCTTCGATGAGGGGGTCGAGGCGCCCGGCGGTGACGGCCTGGCCCTCGGCGCGCAGGTCGTCGCGGAGTTGCATCACGTTGTCGAGCAGCGCCTGCACCTGCCGCGCCAGGTCTTCGGCGGACGTGGGCGCGGCGCGGTTGAGGCTGAGGGCTTCGAACTGGTAGGTGAGGGGGCGCAGCCGGCTGCCCAGCGCGGGCTCGGGGGCGTGGAGGATGGCCTCGCGCAGCGTTTCGAGCAGGGCGCGCACGGTGGCGGAGACGGCGCGGGCGTCGGCGGCAGGGGCGGCGGGTTGCTGCCGGGCGTGGAGGGCAGGCGTCCAGCAGAGGGCGGCAAGCAGTAGCAGGAGCGGGCGCATGGCGTGCGGGGTTTGTACCCGCCCTACGCCTGGCGCGGCTGCCGTGTTACAGCCGGCGCGGGCCGCTATTCCCAGCGCGGCGGCGCGCTGGCGTCCCGGTCGCCCAGCGCCTGCAGGGGCTGCCAGACGGGCATCGCGGGCTGCGGCGCCGGCAGCCGCGACGCCTCGCGCGCCCGTTTCACCGGCACCACGACAGGCGTGGACGGGCTGAAAAACGGGCCCCGCGACGGGTCGCGGAAAATGGAGCGCGTTTCGGGGCGCGGCGGCGGCGCCTCCTGCATAAACGAGGACAGCACCTCGGCAGGCGGCGGCTGGGCGTCCCACCGCAGCGCCTTCTGGGGCAGGGTGCGCCGCGTGATTTCGCGCAGGTGGATGGTGCCATGCCGTGGATCCACACCCGTCACGTATCCCAGCGGGATGAGGTAACGGTGCAACGGGGCGGTGCCGCGAACCTCCACGACGAGGCCCGCCGCCTGCCCGCCGGGCATGAGCACCCATTCGGAAATCGTCCCGAAAGCGACACCAACGGCGTCGAGCACGCGGTAATGCGCGAAACCCGACGCTGCTGAGGAGGAGGAAATCTGGTAGAGCGACCAGGCCGGCGAGGGGGGGAGGCCAGTCTGTGGGGCACGCATACTGAAGGCGTGGTCCATGGCGTCAAAATACACCTGCCGCGGGCCGCGCCGTTGGGGTGCCGTGGTGCAACGAGCCCCCCGCAGACGCTTCTGTCGTGTTTACGCCAGCGGTGCGCCTTTTATGCGCCAAAGCGCTGCCAGAGGGTAGCCACGCGCCGCCCGCATCAAAACATCGCGGCGCGCCGCGGGTAGTCCACCAGACGAAGCTGCCGCTGCGCCATCCTGCCCCCTCCTGCGCCAATCCGCCCCTGCCCGTGAGCCGCGCTTTTCTGAAAGACGATGCCGTGGAAGACCCGGTGCTGGTGCCGCCGCGCGCGCCCCTGCCTGCCGGAACGCCCAACTACGTGACGCCGCGCGGGCTGACGCTGCTGCAAGGCGAGCAGGCCGAGCTGGAAAAGGCGCGTGCCCACCTCGACGCGCTGCCCGCCGACAGCAACGAGCGCAAGCGCCGCCTGGCCCTGCTCAACGGCACCCTCGCCGGCCTGCGCGCCCGCATTGCCAGCGCCCGCGTGGTCGAGCCGCACACACAGCCCCAGGACGAGGTGCGCTTTGGCGCCCGCGTGACGCTCCAGACCGGCAAGGGCGCGCCGCGCGTGCTGCAAATCGTGGGCGTGGACGAGACGGACGTGCACGCGGGGCGCATCCCGTTTACGGCGCCCCTGGCCCGCAAGCTGACGGGGCGCCGCGTGGGCGAGACGGTGATGGTGCCAGGCGCGCGGGGCGAGGAAAAGGCGGAAATCGTCGCCATCGCGTACGGCTGACGGCGGCGCCTGCGGCTGAGGCGGGCACCGGGCGCGGGCTGACTGGTTAGAGCGCCGCCGTTCGCCCGTCGCCTTTTTGCCGCCACCGCCATGCCTGCTGCCCTTTTCGACTCCGACACCCACCCGGCGCCGCCCCACGCGTTTGCGCGCAACCCCGGCCTGCCCCTCGACCTGGCCCTCGTCGAGCAGGCGCGCGTCAACCGGAGCGCCGTCGAGCGCCGGGCGGCGACGCTGCCCGCCCGCCGGACGGTCAAAAAAGAGTGGCAGGCGGCGTGGCTGCTGCGCGCCATCACGTGCATGGACCTGACGACGCTGTCGGGCGATGACACGCCGGGCAACGTGCAGCGCTTGTGCGCCAAGGCGCGGCGGCCCGTGCGCGCCGACGTGCTCGAAGCCCTGGGCGC
>CBDUCD010000093.1:0-9666 GCA_965365535.1 uncultured Rhodothermales bacterium
TGCCCAGCAGGGCGTTGCCGCCGTAGCCCGAGCCGTAGCTCCAGATGGAGCGCTCCTCGGGGAAGTGGACGATGTACTTGTCCGACGGGTCGGGGCTGCACGGCCACGGCACGTCCTGCTGCCCGTTTTCGAGGGGCATCCCGACGGAATGCATGCAGCGCACGAAAAAGCCGTCGCCCAGCGTGTCGAGCACCTGCTGGCCCATGCGCGTCATGATGCGCATGTTGACGACGACGTACGGCGAGTCGGTCAGCTGCACGCCGATGTGCGAGATGGGCGAGCCGATGGGCCCCATGCTGAACGGGATGACGTACATCGTGCGCCCGTGCATGCAGCCCTCGAACTTGTCGTTGAGGATGGCCTTCATCTCGCGCGGGTCGTACCAGTTGTTGGTCGGGCCGGCGTCGGTGCGGCTTTGCGAGCAGATAAACGTGCGGTCTTCGACGCGGGCCACGTCGCTGGGGTGCGAGCGGGCGAGAAAGCTGTTAGGGCGCTTTTCTTCGCTGAGGCGGGTAAAGGTGCCGCTTTCGACCATCTGCTCGCAGAGCGCGTCGTACTCGGCCTGCGAGCCGTCGCACCAGTGGATGGCGTCGGGCTGGCACAAGGCTGCCATTTCTTCCACCCAGCGCGTCAGTTCGGTGTTGGTGGTGGCGGCTTCGGATCGGAGGGTCATTTCCATATGCGGGGTGGGTTGGTGGCTTGGCTGCAAGGGGCGGCAGAGTGGGCCGCGCTTGCAGGGAGTACGATGAAGCTAAGGATGCGATTGTTTCGCCCTGCCGTCGAACCTTGCGTCGTGCTGTGGCGCAATTCCCGCCCGGGCGTGTGGGGAATTCCCCGTCACAAAAAACCTGGATGCGCTTCCAGAAAAATGCGTTTTTCTCCTCATACGAGGCGCGCCAGGTCGAGCAGCACATCGGCTTCGCGCAGGCGCCAGTCGCAGGGCGCAAAGGCGTGGCGGTGGCGGCGACGCGCGGCCAGCACGGCGCCGGCCAGGGCGGCGCCCAGCAGCCCTCCCGAGGTGAAAACGAGGAAAACGCGGTCGGTACGCATGGCAGTCGTGGGTTGGCGATGGGGCAAAATAACAGCGTTAAGTGAGGCCCGTATTGCGTTTCGGTGAGGATTGGCGCGGGCTACAGTCCGGCTGCGCAATCCACCATCTCTTCTTGCAGGCACTTCCACGGCGGGTCTGAAACCCCTGCCCCGCCCCCGCTTTCGACCTGCCCAACCTGTTTGCCCATGACCGCCGCGCCGGACGCGCTCGACGCCCGCATCGCGGCCCTCGAAAAGGACTTCGCGCCTTTCGAGAGCCCGCTCGACCGCTACGAACTCCTCATCGAAAAAGGCCGCGCGCTTGCGCCGCTGCCGCCCTCGGAGCGCATCGAGGCGTTCCGCATTCGCGGCTGCCAGTCGCAGGTGTGGATCGTGCCGCGCCCCCGGGATGGGCGCCTGTTTCTCGCCGGCGACTCGGACGCCCTCATCACGCGCGGGCTGGTGGCCGTCATCACCGGCGTGCTGTCGGGGCTGCCAGCAGCCGTGGTGGCGGGGGCCGACCTGTCGTTTCTGGCGCGCATGGGGCTGGAGGAGCACCTGTCGCCCACGCGCAAAAACGGCCTCGCCGCCATGATCGGGCGCATCCGCGACTATGCCCGCGCGGCGGCGCAGCCGTCCGAGCCGTGAGGGCGCCCCGCCTTTCCACCTCCCCCTTTCTTTTACGACCCGATGGACACCCCGACCCCCGAACTCATGCAGCGCGCCCGTATGGAAGAGCGCGTCATCGAAGTGCTGCGCACCATCTACGACCCCGAGCTGCCCGTCAACATCTACGACCTGGGCCTGATTTACGGCGTCGAGGTGGACGAAGACCTGTCCGTCGCCATCCGCATGACGCTTACGGCGCCCGCGTGCCCGGCGGCGGAAACGCTGCCCGGACAGGTAGAAGGGCGCGTGGCAGCCATCCCGGGCGTGAACGGCGCGAACGTCGAACTCGTCTGGGACCCGCCTTTCAGCCGCGACATGATTTCCGAAGAAGCCCGCCTCGAACTGGGCTTGTTCTGAACGGAAAACCCCCGGAAATCGTGGCGACCTCCGGGGGTTGGAAAAAGGCGACGGCGTGTTTTAGAAGGCCACGCGCAGGCCCAGGCTGAAGCGGTCGCGGCTTACCTCTTCGCGCACGTTGGGCACCACGGCCACGTCGCCGTAGGGCGTGTAGGCGTCGTCGAACTGGGTGTGCATCCAGCCCAGGTCCACGAACGTGCCCCGCGCGAGGCGCACGCCGGCGCCCAGCGAGACTGTCGTGCGGCTGCGGTCAACGGTGTCGGTGTTGGTGTCGAACACGTCGTCCTGCTTGCGCGGGTCGGGCTGGTAGGCGTAGCCGGCGCGCAGCACGACGCTGCCCAGGCTGTACTCGGCGCCCACGCGCGAGTTGAGCACGCGGCGCAGCCCCGCCCGGATCTCGTCGTTCTGATCCACGAACGTGCCGTCGAGGTCGTTCGAGTCGAAGCGCATCTCCTGCCAGTTGAGCGTCTCGAAATCCGCCGAGATGGTGAGGGGCGCGCCCACGTACGCGACGCCCGCGCCCAGCCGCCAGGGCGTCGTGATCTGGTACTCGTAGGTGCCAAAGCCCGGCTCGTCCGCGCGCCCGCCGTACGCGAGCGACCCGCCCTGGTCGAAAACGGTCTCGACCTCGGTGCGGTAGTCCTCGTTGATGTTGTAGTACGTGGGCGTCTCGACGGTCAGGCCCACGTGGAGGGGCATCTGCGCCACGCGCGCCGAAAAGCCGCCGCGCAGGTTGATGCCGAACAGGTCGGAGCGGATCTCGTCGCGCACGGTGAGGGCGTCGAAGCCCGCGTACTCGGTGTTGCCGACGGTGATGAAGTAGTCGTCGGGGCCGTTTTCGCCGTTGACGTCGAGCTCCTCGAAGCGGCGGTCGAAGCGGTAGCGCCCGAACGAGAGGTTGGCCGAGAGCCCGAACATCACGTTGCGCGCCCCCTCGACGGCGCCGCCGACGGACACTTCTTGCATGATGCCCTGCTCGAGCACCTGCCCGCGCTGCTCGATGGTCGTGCCCGGCAGGACGGCCTCGATAAACTGGTTTTCCGCCGGGTTGTTGGTGGGCGCGTACTCGATGAGGCCCGCGTTGTAGCCCAGCAGGGGCGTGTCGTTGAAAAAGTTGAGGTCGCCGTTGCCGTCCACCTCGTACTCGTCGCTGTAGGGCAGGTAGCTGGACGAGATGCTGGTCTGGTTGGTCTCGTTGCGGAACGAGAGGTCGCGGTCGAACAGGTGGGTCTGCTGGTAGGCGGCGCCAAAGACGAGCGAGCCGCGCGCCACGGGCGCCCGGGCGACGTAAGCGAAGTGGTCGAGGCGCGTGTTCTGCAAGTCGGCCTCGAAGTCCGATCCGGCGCCGCCGACGAGGTAGCTGGCGCGGTCGCCGACGTTCGAGAAGCCCAGCGCGCCCGACACCTCGGAGTGGCGGTAGAAGCCCAGCCCGGCGGGGTTGCTGAAAAGCGCGCTGGGATCGGCGAGGCCCGCCGTGCCAGCGCCGGCCAGGCCCATCATGCGGGCGCCCGTGGCCACGCTGCGCTCGCTGAAACGCAGCGCGTCGCTGACGGTCTGGGCGTGCGCGCCGGGCACCGTGCCCAGCGCCAGGGCGGCGAGCAAAAAGGCGAAAAGGGTCTTGTTCATGTCAGAAAGGGAGAAAATCGCGTGCAGGAAGCCGTGAGAAAAGGGCATAGCCTACCCGTTCTCCGGCAGAGGAGGCGCAAAAAATCCGTGGCGGGGACGTGCCTTTTTCAGTTGCCGCCGCGGCCCCGGCTGCCGCGCGACGACCCGGACGACGAGCGGCCCGACGACCGCGACTCGCCCGACGACCGGCTGGGCGCCTGGCGCGTCTCACCCGACGACCGGCTCGGGGCCGACCGGGTTTCGCCCGACGAACGGCTCGGGGCGCGCTCGGTGCGCGTCCGCTCGGCAGGCTGCGTGCGCTCGGTGCGGGTGCGGGCGGGCGGCTGCGTGCGCTCGGTGCGCGTGCTGCCCGACGGGCGCTCGGTGCGCGTGGCGGGCGACGTGGAGCGCGTGCGGGTAGGACGGGTGGCGGGCTGGCGCGTCGTCTCGGTGGAGCGGCCCGTGCTGCGCACCGTGCGGCCCTGCTCGGTGCGGCCCACGCGGCTGCGGCCTTCTACCGTGCCTGCGCGGGCGGCGCCGCGGCCCCGGCTGGGCGTGACGCCCTTGCCCGACGCCCCCACACGCCCCGTCGTAACCGTCCCCGGCATGGTGCCGCCGTCGTCGCGCCCGGTGCGGATGCTGCGGCCTGCCGTGGCGCCGCGTCCCGTGGTGCGGGTGCCGCGCCCCTCGGCGCTGCCGCGCCCGACGCTGGTGCCACGCGGGGCGTAGTACGAGGGCCGGCTGGCGTACCACGATCCGTAGCGGTAGGCGCCGTAGTAGGGGTCGTACCACGAGTACGGCGAGTAGTAGGGGCGCCCGAAGTAGCCGTACCCGTAGCCGTAGTAGTACGGGTAGTAGTGGCGGTAGTACGGGCTGCCGAAGTGGACGCTGACGCTCCAGAAGGGCTCGTAGCCGTAGCCGTACGGGTCGTAGCAGCCATCCCAGCAGTCGTCGTAGCCCGTGTTGTACCAGCGGTTGAAGTAGCGGCGGTAGCGGGCGTCCTCGTAGCCATCGCGGTAGCCGTCCCGGTAGTCGCCCTCGTCGCCGCCGGCGTAGTAGGCCGTCGAAGTGGTGGTTTGGGTCGTGTCGCCGTATTCATCCACGGCGTACTCGGTGACGCGGTAGGATTCGTCGTCTTCGGGCCGGTAGGCCGCCATCTGCGTGTAGCAGCCCGTCAGGCCGAAAAGCGCCGCGCCCAGCAGCGCAAATAATCCGGAGGATCGTAAAGTGGCGTTCATGGCAGTAGGGCTGTGGAGATGGGGAGAACCGGCAGAGGTGAAGGTACGATGCCGCGTGGCAGGCTTAGTTTCGGACGGGGCCGGGTTATCTTGGCGCCCCGCCGGAAGGGCACAGAAGGGGCTATCTCTTTTAGTGCCAAAACCAGGCCGCATCCCCTAAGTCCTTTATCTACGTGCGCGCGGCGGGGCGGTTCGCCCCGGGTGTCGCGCAATGTGAACGCCCCGCTGTCCACTATGGCTGACGCTATTACCCCCCGCGCGCAGGATTACGCGCAGTGGTACCTCGACGTGATCCGAGCCGCCCGCCTGGCCGACTACTCGCCCGTGCGCGGCTGCATGGTGATCCGCCCCAACGGCTACGCGCTCTGGGAAAACATGCAGGCCGCCCTCGACGCCATGTTCAAGGAGACGGGCCACGAAAACGCCTACTTCCCGCTTTTCATCCCCCAGTCGTTTCTGGCGCGCGAGGCCGAGCACGTCGAGGGCTTTGCCAAGGAGTGCGCCGTCGTCACCCACAGCCGCCTCAAGGTGACGGACGACGGCGAACTCGTCGTTGACCCCGACTCGAAGCTCGACGAAAACCTCATCGTCCGCCCCACGAGCGAGACCATCATCTGGAACCAGTACCGCGACTGGATCCAGAGCTGGCGCGACCTGCCCATCCTCATCAACCAGTGGGCAAACGTGGTGCGGTGGGAAATGCGCACGCGCCTGTTCTTGCGCACGATGGAGTTTCTGTGGCAGGAAGGCCACACGGCCCACGCGACGCGGGAAGAAGCCGTTGCCGAGACGCGGCAGATGCTCGACGTGTACGCGACCTTTGCCGAAGAATGGATGGCGGTGCCCGTCATCAAGGGCGTCAAAACGGCCAGCGAGCGCTTTGCCGGCGCCATCGACACGTACTGCATCGAGGCCCTGATGCAGGACGGCAAGGCCCTCCAGGCGGGCACGAGCCACTTTCTGGGCCAGAACTTCGCCCGCGCCTTCGACGTGAAGTTTCAGAGCGCCGACAACACGCTCGAATACGTCTGGGCCACGTCGTGGGGCGTCTCGACGCGCCTGATCGGCGCGCTGCTGATGACGCACTCGGACGATCAGGGGCTGGTGCTGCCGCCGCGCCTGGCGCCCACCCAGGTCGTCGTCGTGCCCATCTACCGCAAGGACGACGAAAAGGCCCTCGTCCTCGAGCGCGCCGAAAAGCTGGTCGAGGAGCTGAAAAGCGCCGGCCTGCGCGTCCGGCTCGACGCCCGCGACGGCTACCGGCCGGGCTGGAAGTTTGCCGAGTACGAGGTGCAGGGCGTGCCCGTGCGCCTCGCCCTCGGCCCGCGCGACGTGCAGAACGGAACCGTCGAAGCCGCCCGCCGCGACACGCGCACGAAAGAGGTGCTGCCCCTCGACGGGCTGGCGCCGCGCCTGGCCGCCCTGCTGGCCGACATCCAGCGGGGACTTTTCAGCCGCGCCCTCGCCTTCCGCGAGGCCAGCACGCACCGCGTGGACACCTACGACGCGTTCAAGGCCACCCTCGAAGAAAAGGGCGGCTTTCTGCTCGCCCCGTGGGACGGCTCGGCGGAAACGGAGGCGCAGATCAAAGAGGACACGAAGGCCACCATCCGCTGCATCCCCTTCGACGCCGAAGAAGAGGCGGGCGTGGACATGATTTCGGGCCGCCCATCGCCGCGCCGCGTGCTGTTTGCGCGGGCGTACTAACCGCTGACCCTGATGCTCGACAGTCTCCGCTACCCCATTGGCCGGTATGGGCACGACGGGCCGCTTTCTGCCGACGCCCGCGCCCGCGCCATCGCCGAAATCGCGGCGCTGCCTGCAACCCTGCGCGCCGCCGTGGCAGGCTTTACGGATGCCCAGCTCGGCACGCCCTACCGCCCGGGCGGCTGGAACGTCCGGCAAACCGTCCACCACGTCGCCGACAGCCACGCCAACGCGTACGTCCGCTTCCGGCTGGCGCTGACGGAAGATGCGCCGACGATCAAGCCGTACCACGAGGATCGCTGGGCCGAACTGCCCGACGCGACCGCGCTGCCCGTGGACGTGTCTTTAACGCTGCTCGACGCGCTCCACGCGCGCTGGGCGTACCTGCTGGCGCACCTGCCCGAGGCCGACTTCGGGCGGACGTACGTGCACCCGGCGCACGGCCAGACGTTTACGCTCGACCACGCCGTGGGCCTCTACGCCTGGCACGGCCGCCACCACACCGCCCACATCACCCGGCTGCGCGAGCGCGAAGGCTGGTGACAGGCGCGCGGCAGGCTCCGGCATCGTTATGTTTGGGACGGTTTTCCATCCCCACCTGCCATGCCACGCCTTCTCGTTTTCGCCCTTTTCGCCGGCCTGCTTGCCGCCTGCGACGCCGACCGCGACGCGGCGACGCTCGCCCCGCCGCCGGCTGCGCTTGCCGCGATTGACAGCGTCGCGCTGCGGACGCCGCTTGCCGAACTTGCCTCTGACTATTACGAGGGGCGCGGCACGGGCACGCCGGGCGAATCCCTCGCCGTGCGCTACATCGCCGGCGAGATGGAAAAGATGGGGCTGGCGCCGGGCGCGCCCGACGGCACGTTTTTTCAGCCCGTGCCCATGCTCGGCTCGACGCCGCGCAACGTGAGCCCGCTCAGGCTCTCGGGCGGCGGGCTGGAGGCGCGGTACACGTTTGTGCAGGACTTCACGATTTCCACCGACCTCGACGCGCCCCAGGCTGCCCTCGACGGCGAACTCGTCTTCGTGGGCTACGGCATCTCGAACCCCGGCTACCGCTGGGACGATTTCAAGGACGCCGACCTGAAGGGCAAAATCCTGCTCGCCTTTGTCAACGACCCGCCCGCGACGGCCGACGAGCCGGCGCTGTTCCAGGCCGACACGCTCACGTACAACGGGCGGTGGACGTACAAGTACGAGGAGGCGCGGCGGCGCGGGGCGGCGGGCATCCTGCTCGTCCACACGCCCGAGACGGCGGGCTACCCCTTCCAGGTGCTGGCCGCGTCGGCGCCCCAAGAGCAGATCCAGCTGGCCGCGCCGCCCGACAACCCGCTCCAGCTCAAAGGCTGGGTCACACGCGCGGTCGCCGAGAAAATCGCCGCGATGGCGGGCACGTCGCTGGAGGCGTGGTACGGGCAGGCCGCCCGCCGCGACTTTGCGCCGCAGCCCACGGGCGTGCGCGTGGAGGTGTCGGCGCAGTTCGACACGCGGCACTTCGCGGGCACGAACGTCATCGGCAAGCTCGAAGGGCGGCTGGCGCCCGGTGAGGCCATCGTGTACACCGCCCACCACGACCACCTGGGCAAAGACGACGCGCTCGTCGCCCAGGGCAAAGACGGCATCTACAACGGCGCCGTGGACAACGCCTCGGGCGTGGCGATGCTGCTGGCCGTGGCGAAGGCGTTTACCGCGCTTCCCGAGCGGCCGCAGCGCACCGTGCTTTTCGCCACCCTCACCGCCGAGGAGTCGGGCCTGCTGGGCGCGAGCTACTACGCCGAGCACCCGCCCATCCCGCTTGCCAAAACCATCGCCAACCTCAACGTGGACAGCGGCAACACGGGCGGGCGCACCCGCGACATCACGGGGCTGGGCGCCGAGCGCAGCGAGCTGATGGCGCTGCTGCGCGACGCCGCCGCCGCCGAAAGCCTCACCGTGACCGCCGACCCGCACCCGAACCAGGGCCACTTTTTCCGCTCCGACCAGCTCGCCTTTGCGCGCGGCGGCGTGCCCGCCGTGTTTTTCGGGACGGGCAAGGACTTCGTCGGCCAGCCCGCCGGCTACGCCGAGGCGTTTTCGAGCGACTACGACGAGCACCACTACCACCAGCCCTCGGACGAACTGCGGGACGATTTCCTCTTTGGCGGCATGGTGCAGCAGGCGCGCGTGGCGTTCCGGCTGGGCTACCGGCTGGCCCATTCCGACCTGCGCCCGGCGTGGCGTGCCAGCGAAGCCTTTGCCCAGGTGCGCGCCGCCAGCGAAGGCGGGCCGTAAAGGTCAGCGCGGCACGGCGTGCTGCCTGATCCACGCTTCCAGCACCTCGCGCTTTATTTCGCCGGCGGCCAGGCGGAGAAACAGCGCCTCCTGCTCATCAACGGTGGCATCAATCTCCTGCCCGTTGAGCATCAGGAACGCCTCCATCGCCGCGTGCCCGATGCGTTTGTTGCCGTCCACGAAAGGATGGTTCATCACGAGCGCAAAGGCCAGCGCGGCAGCTTTCGTGGCCAGCGTGGGATAGAGGTCTTCGCCGCCGAAAGTCTGCTGCGGCTGCGCGATGGCCGCTTCCACGCCACCGCGGTCGCGCAGCCCCGTCGCACCACCCGACCGGGCGATGACGAGCGCGTGCAGCTTCTCGACCTCGGCAAAGGTCAGGTATCGCACGTCGGTCATGCGAGACGGCGGTAAAGCTCGGCGTTTTTCTCAACGACCTTTTCGGCCACGGCGTCAAAATCGGCGGCGGGGCTGTGGCGGATGCGGTCGCGCACGGCGTCCATCACCACCTCTTCGGCAGATTTACCCAGGTCGCGGGCGACGTCGCGCAGGCGGCTGGCCTCGCTGTCCGGCAGGTTGATGGTGAGCGCTGTCATGTCGGGTGGGGTTCAGAGGGGGCTTCGACGGGGTCACCGCATCGCACGCGCCGAGACGCAACGGGTTGCCTGTGTCGGCGGAAGGTGACGCGCTACTTCACGACGCTGCCCGGCTCGGCGTCGGGCGAGAGGGGCGCCATGCGGCCGTCGCGGTCTTCGGCCATGAGCACCATGCCCTGGCTTTCCAGTCCGCGCAT
>CBDUCD010000094.1:0-9644 GCA_965365535.1 uncultured Rhodothermales bacterium
GCCTCGTCCACAGCCGCGACCTGGTGCGCGGCATGATCGAAGCCGCCGAGGCGCCGGCGACGGCGGGCGAGACGTATTTCATCGGGTCGGAGCGCGCCTATTCGTGGGCCGAAGTGCGCGACGCCACGGCCCGCGCCCTCGGGCGGCGCGTCGTGACGGTCCGCATCCCGCAGGCACTCGTCGTGCCCGTCGGCACCGTCGCCGAGTGGGGCGGGCGGCTCGTGGGCCGCTACCCCGCCCTCAACCGCGAAAAGGCCCTCGAAATCCGCGACACGTGCAAAATCTGCGCAGTCGAAAAAGCCCGGCGCGATTTCGGCTACACGCAGCAGGTAGGTCTGGACGAAGGCATAGCCGAGACGATTGCGTGGTACCGCGCGCACGGCTGGCTGTAGGCGTCAGGGCCGGGCGGGCGGCATCAGGCTGAACAGGCCGCGCCCGTCGTCGAGGCGGATCACGGCCCTGTCGGGCTGGGCGAGGATGCGGCGGGTGCGCAGGTAGCGGCCCCGGTCATACGCGTCGTAATCGTCGGCATCGGGGTTCATGCTGTTGACGCGCACCTGACCCGAGGCGTGGATAAAGCGCCCGTCGCCGATCCACATGCCCACGTGGATGACGCGCTCGGGGCCGTCGCCCGAGGCTTTGCGTCCGAAAAAGAGCAGGTCGCCCGGCACGAGGCGCGACCAGTCGCCCGTCGAGTCCACGACGATGCCCGTTGCTTCCTGCTGCGAGGCGTCGCGCGGCAGAAACAGGCCGTTGAGCTGATAAACGGTGCGCGTGAAGCCGCTGCAATCCATGCCCTTGGCCGACGTGCCGCCCCACAGGTAGGGCACGCCCAGCAGCGTCTGCGCCGTCTGCACGAGGGCGGGGCCTGTTGCGGGCGGGCGGGCCTGCCACTCCTCGAAAGGCTGCACGTCGGCGGCGGCCACGAAGGCGTCGCGGCCATCGGGAAAGCGCACCGCCACGAAACTGCCCGTTTCGCCCGTTTTCTCGAGCAGCGCGCCCGCCACCAGGTCGGACACGCGCCCGGCCCCATCGCGGGGCGCGTCGAGGGCGAAGCCGTACGTCGGCAGAAACACCACCTTCGGCGCCCGCTCGGCGGCCTGGATGCCCAGCGTGTCGCGCCGCGCGATGGCGCCCGCGTCCGTCCACGCGAGGTAGCGGTCGGGTGTCTGGACGAGGAGGAAGCCGCCCTGTCCTTTCAGCACGCGCACGGGCGTGCCCAGCAGGGCCTGCGTGGCCAGCTCGGCGCTGTGCCGCGGCTCGCTGCGCAGGTTGGCGACGGAAACGGTGACGAGTCCAAAGGGCTGCGCCTGGACGTCGGCGTCGGGCAGCACGTCCACGCGCCACTGCGCCGCGAGGCCGCGCCGGGCGAGGCTGTCGCGCAGCGCCGCGAGGGCAGCGGGCTCTGTCGTCTCGCCCGCCACCACGAGGGCGCCGCCGCTGCGCGCCACCTCCACGTCGAAGCGCGCCACGCGCGGGTCGGGCGCAAACGCCCGCGCGACAGACGCCACGACGCCGTCGGGCAGGGGGCGGGCCGTGCGGCAGCCCGCGCCGGCCAGCAGGAGGGCCGCGCACAGCGCCAGGGCGGCGCGTTCAGTCCGGGCGCGTGGCATGGATGATGGCCTCCATGTGGTCGAGGTACGAGGCCAGCGCCCGGCGGCCGTCGGGGGTGAGGGCAAACTCGGTGCGCGGCGTGCGGTCGTCGAAAAACTTGTCGCAGCTGATGTAGCCAGCTTCTTCGAGCTTGCGCGCGTGCACGCTCAGGTTGCCGTCCGTCAGGTCGAGCAGGTGTTTGAGGGCGCTGAAGCTGAGCGATTCGCTCGAAGCAAGGGCGCTGAGGATGCCCAGCCGGACGCGCTCGTGGACGATGCGGTCGAGCGTAACGGGCGAAGCGGCGCGCATCCGGCGCGTGAGGGGCTTGGTTTGATCCGCCATAAACTTTTCGGGCTGCAAAATGCAGAGGCGCGCGTTCCAGTAAGAGGGGCGGAGCGTGGCATCTGCAAAAGGCAGGAGGGGGAGAAAAGGCACGCCGGGAAACAGGGGCAGCGGCGCGCGTGGAGGAAAAAGTTGTGGAGGAGAGGCAACAGATACCCGTACCAGGCACAATAGGTTTTTGCGAGCAGCAGGGGCCGCCTAAGTCCTCGTAGCCCTCCACACGACGTGTTTTTCCCGCGTTGCAGGCGCCGCAGCGGTGGAAAGGCAAATACTGGCCGCTGAGAAGGCCGGGCGTCTCACGCGAAAAAGGGGGCCGTCGCGGAGCATGGAGGGGACTTTATCCAGTAAAGATAGGCGCCCGGGCCCGCTCCGCTATGCGCCAAAGTGAGCTAAACTTCTCACATGGCACGCGCCGGAGGCTACTCTTACGTGCGCTTTTTCTGTCAACGGCGGGTGCGGCTCGCTATTGCCCGCCCTGAGGCGCTGTCTAACTGCACCGGGTAGCGGCGCCTGACGCGGCAGGCCAAAGGGACGAGGGAAAAGTATTCCGTTCATCTTCACGAACGCCGGCCCGCGGGGCTTCTCGCGCGGCGCGGGCGAGGGGGTTTGCAGGGCCGCAAGGGCTGGAATCATCCCTCTCGGGCCATCGTTACGGGCCGCTCTGCCCATCACCAGCCTTTGTGCCCCGTGGACCCGCTCGGCTACAACACCGGCCTCGTCGAAGAGTATTACCGTCAGTACCTCGAAGACCCCAGCAGCGTCAGCGAAAACTGGCGCGAGTTTTTCGCCGACTACACGCCCGACGCGTCGTTTGTGGGCGGTGACGTGCGCCCGCCCGCCGCGCCCCCGGCGCAGGAAAGCCCCCGGGCGCCGGCAGCGCGCGTCTCCACGGGCGACGGCGCGGCCCAGGCGCCCGCGGCTCCGGCGCCGCCCGCCGCGGCAGCACCCGCCCCCGCCGCGCCCATCCCCACCGACGCCCAGCGGCAGGCGCTGCGCGGCCCCTCGGCCAAAATCGCCGAGAACATGGAGGCGAGCCTGGGGGTGCCGACGGCCACGAGCGTGCGCACGTTTGCCGTCAAGCTGATGGCCGAAAACCGCGCCCTCATCAACGACTACCAGCGGACGGTGGGCGGCGACAAGGTGTCGTTTACCCACCTGATCGCGTACGCCGTCGCACTCGGGCTGAAAGAGCAGCCGAACATGAACACGACGTACGGCGAGGAGGGCGGGCAGCCTTTCCACGTCGTCCCCGCCCACGTCAACCTGGGGCTGGCCATCGACATCGAAAAGCGCGGCAAGCGGACGCTGCTCGTGCCCAACATCAAAGGCGCCGAGGCGATGACGTTTGCCCAGCTTTTGGGCGCCTACAACGACCTGGTGCGCCGCGCCCGCGACGGGCGGCTGACGGTCGAGGATTTCGACGGCACGACCGTCAGCCTCACCAACCCCGGCACGCTGGGCACGACGCTGTCCGTGCCGCGCCTCATGCCCGGCCAGGGCACGATTGTGGGCGTGGGCGCCATCGGGTACCCGACGGAATACTACGCCTTTCCGCCCGAAGTCGTCGCCCGGACGGGGCTGAGCCAGACCATGACGCTTACGTCCACCTACGACCACCGCGTCATCCAGGGCGCCGAGAGCGGGGCGTTTCTGGCGTACGTGGTGGATTTGCTCGTGGGCAAGCACGGGTTTTACGAAAAGGTGTTCTCGTCGCTGGGCATCCCGTTCCGGCCCTACCGCCCGATGCCCGACTCGGCGCCCGCGCTGGGCGGGATGGACGATCACCAGGCGCACGCGCGCAAGCAGGCCCACGTCATCGAACTCATCCGCGCCTACCGCGTGCGGGGCCACCTGCAGGCCGACGTGAACCCGCTGGGCTACAACTGGCGCGACCATCCCGAACTCGACCCGGCGTTTTACGGCCTGACCGTCTGGGACCTCGACCGCACCTACCTCACGGGCGGCCTGGGCGGGCGCGACGAGATGACGCTGCGCGAAATCCTCGACGTGCTGCGCGACACGTACACGCGCAAAGTGGGCGTCGAGTACATGCACATCGCCGACCCGGCGGAAAAACGCTGGCTCCAGGAGCGCATCGAGCCGACGCGGTTTTGCGAACCCCTTTCGCACGAGCAGAAGCGGCGCATCCTGCACAAGCTCAACGCCGCCGAAGCCTTCGAGCGCTTTCTGCACACCAAGTACGTCGGCCACAAACGCTTTTCCCTCGAAGGCGCCGAAACGACGATTCCCATCCTCGACGCCATTTTGTCGGACGCTGCCGACCAGGAGGTGGACGAGGTCGTGATCGGGATGGCGCACCGGGGCCGGCTGAACGTGCTCGCAAACGTGCTGGGCAAGCCCTACGAGCGCATCTTCAACGAGTTCGAGGGTTCCATTGACCCCAACAGCACCCAGGGTTCGGGCGACGTGAAGTACCACCTGGGCGCCGTGGGCGTGCACACGTCGGCCAGCGGGCAGCAAATCAAGCTCCAGCTGGCCTCCAACCCCAGCCACCTCGAAGCCGTCAACCCCGTCGTCGAGGGCATCGTGCGCGCCAAGCAGGAGCGGCTGCGCCAGCAGAGTGCCGACGCGCCGGGCGGCGACTACCTCGACGCCGTCGTGCCCATCCTGCTCCACGGCGACGCCGCTTTTGCGGGGCAGGGCCTGGTGTCGGAAACGCTCGAGATGAGCCTTTTGCGCGGCTACAAAACGGGCGGCACCCTCCACCTCGTCGTCAACAACCAGATCGGCTTTACGACCTCGCCCGCCGACGCGCGCTCCTCGACGTACGCCACCGACATCGCGCGCATGATCCAGGCGCCCGTGTTCCACGTCAACGGCGACGACCCGGAGGCGTGCGTGCGCGTGGCGCGCCTGGCGCTCGACTACCGGCAGGTGTTCAACAAAGACGTCGTCATTGATATGCTGTGCTACCGCGTGCACGGCCACAACGAGGGCGACGAGCCGACCTACACGCAGCCCATCCTCTACGGCAAAATCCAGGCAAAGCGCACCGTCCGCAAGCTCTACACCGAGATGCTGCTCCGGCGCGGCGACATGAAGCCCGAGGAAGCCGAGCAGATGATGGACGACTACCGCGCCCAGCTCCAGGAGGCTTTCGACCGGACGAAAAACCTGCACGAGAAAGACCCCGACGCCATTCTCGAGCGCCGGCGGCGGCGCCGCGCCCAGCGTCCGCCCCTCGAAGAGGTCGAAACGCGCGTGCCCGCCGAGCGCCTCCAGTCCGTCGTGGACGCCCTCATGCGCAACCCCGACGGCTTCAACATGCACCCCAAGCTGGCCCGCCAGTTCTCGAAGCGGCAGGAGATGTTCGACGAGGGCAAGATAGACTGGGGCTTTGGCGAGGCCCTTGCCTTCGGGTCGCTGCTGGCCGGCGGCACGACGATTCGCCTGTCGGGGCAGGACAGCCGGCGCGGCACGTTTTCGCACCGCCACGCCGTGCTCTACGACCAGGAGACGGGCGGCGAGTACATCCCCCTCAACCACGTCGCGCCCGACCAGGCAAAGCTGCTCGTGTACGACAGCCTGCTCAGCGAGTACGCCGTGTGCGGCTTCGAGTACGGCTACTCCGTCGCCGCGCCCCAGGCGCTCGTGCTGTGGGAGGCCCAGTTCGGCGACTTCGCGAACGGCGCGCAGATCATCTTCGACCAGTTCCTGAGCGCCGCCGAGGAAAAGTGGGGCCAGCGGTCGGGCCTGGTGCTGCTGCTGCCGCACGGCTACGAAGGGCAGGGGCCCGAGCACTCGTCGGCGCGGCTGGAGCGCTTTCTCCAGCTCTGCGCCGAGGACAACCTCACCGTCGGCAACTTCACGACGCCCGCCAACTACTTCCACGCCCTCCGGCGGCAGGTGCTGCGCGAGCACAAAAAGCCCCTCGTGGTGATGAGTCCCAAAAGCCTGCTGCGCCTGCCCGCCGCCACGAGTGCCGTCGCGGAGTTCAGCGAGGGGCAGTTCCAGAAAGTCATCCCCGCCACCCTCCACCTCGACGGCGCCGACGCGGCGGGCGTCGAGAAGCTCTTGTTCTGCTCGGGTAAGGTCTATTACGACCTCGCCGCCGCCCTCGACGCCGACGCATCGCGGCAGGGCAAAGTCGCCATTGCCCGCGTCGAGCAGCTCTACCCCTGGCCCGAGGCCGACATCCGCGCCGAAATCGAGCGTTTTCCGAACGCGCGCGTCGTGTGGGTGCAGGAAGAACCCGCCAACATGGGCGCGTGGACGTTTATGCGCTACCGCTTCGACGACCTCCTGGCCGGGCTGCGCGGGGACTGCACGCGGGTGGGCTACGCGGGCCGCGAAGCGTCCGCCTCGCCCTCGACGGGCAGCGCCAAGGTGCACGCCCACGAGCAGGAAGAACTCGTCGCCGACGCCCTCGGCGCGTAAATCGCTGAGGGGTTTCCACAATCCGGACAAGCGCCTGCCGCCTCGCGTGGCAGGCGCTTTTCGTTTTCGTGAGGGAAGGAAAGGGCGGCACGTCTCAATTACTTGTTCACACAACTAAGGGAAACAGAAGCCCGCAGGGGAGTAGAGGCGACGTTATTTTTAGTGACCCACGGGTCATTAGCCAGCGCGTCATGCCCACTCCCGAACTCATCAACCGCCGACGACGCCCCGAGGCGCGGCCCGACGAGATTCTCGCCGCCGCCCTCGAAGTCTTTGGCGAAAAGGGCCTCGCGGGCGCCCGCATCTCCGACATCGCGGCCCGCGCGGGCGTGGCGAAGGGCACGTTTTACCTCTACTTCGAGACGAAAGACGACCTGGTGCGCGCCGTCGTGCGCGGCGTCATCGAGGACGCCATTGCGGCCATGCGGGCTGCCGCCGTGGGTGCTACGGCGCGGGCGAAGCTGGAGGCCGTGATCCCCGTTTTCTGGCGCTTTGTGCGGTCGCCGCAGTTCGTGACGGTGTACCGGCTCGTCACGGCCGAGCTGCACCAGTTTCCCGAGCTGACGCGCTTTTACAGCCGCGAAGTGGGCGGGCGCGCGTCGGCGCTGCTGGCCGAGCTGATTGCCGAGGGCATCGCGGCGGGCGAGTTTCGCGCCGTCGAGCCCCGCACGGCGGCCCGGATGCTGGTCACGCTCTGCGTCAAGCACGCGACGTGGCTGGCCCGGCCCGACCTTTTCATCCACCTTGCCGGTCAGCCCGAAGAACAGGTGCTGGCCGACGTGCAGGCTTTTTTCTTCGCCGCCCTGCGCCCCTGACTCCATCCATGACGCTTCCTTTTTCCCGCGCCCTGCGCGCGTTCGTTTTCGTGATGGCCGCCGCGCCCCTCGCTGCCGCGCAGCCCGCCGACACCCTCGTGCTCAGCCTGGGCGATGCCGCGCGCATGGCAGCGGCCCGCAACGCCGCCGTCGTGGTGGCCCGCACGCAGGTAGGGCAGCGCGAGGCGCGCGAGGCGCAGGCCCGCGCCGCCCTCTACCCGCGACTTTCCGCCGATCTGAGCGAGGCGGGGCGCACCTTCAACACGGCCACGCTGGGCCTCGATCTGCCGTCCGTTCCCGGCCAGCCCCCCATTTTCGACCCCGATGGCGAGATTGCCGGCCCCGTCATCACCACCGACCTGCGGGCGCGGCTGAGTGCCGACGTGCTGGACCTGGCCGCGCGGCGGCGGGTGGCGAGTGCGCGGGCGGGCGTCGTGGCGGCGCGGGCCGAGGTGGACGCCGTGGCCGAGCGGGCGGCGGCGCAGGCGGCGGCGGCGTACGTGGCGGCGGCAGCGGCCAAAGCAGCCCTCGACGCCCGCGCCGCCGACCGGGCGCTGGCCGAAGACCTGCTCCGCATCGCGCGGGCGCAGCTGGGCGCGGGCGTGGGCGTCGGCATAGACGTGACGCGCGCCGAGGCGCGGCTGGCTGCCATCACGGCGCAGACCGTGGCCGCGCGGGGACGGTGGGAGGGGGCGCGCCTCGACCTGCTGCGCGCCCTCGGCCTGGCGCCCGCAACACCCATCGCCGTGCAGTTCGAGGGGGAGGCAGGCACGTTGCCGGCGCCCGCCGACACGACGGCGCTGCTGCGCCGGGCCGTGGCGGGCCGCGCCGACCTCGAAGCTGCCCAGGCGCGCCTGACCGCCCTCGACGCCCAGTTGGACGCCATCCGCGCCGAGCGCTACCCGACGGTCGGCCTGGCGGCCAGCGATGGATTCATCGGCAAGACGCCCGCGCACCCCCTCAACACGTACGATTTCGGGCTGCGCGTGGCCGTACCGCTTTTCGACGGGCGCCGCCGCAGCGCCCGCGTGGCCGAGCAGGAGGCGCTGCGCGGCGAACTCGAAGCCCGCCGCGACGACCTGCTCGAAGGCGTCCGCTTCGACATCCAGCGCGCCCTGCTCGACCTCGGCACGTCCGCCGAGCAGGTCGAGGCCGCCCGCCTCCGCCTCGCCCTCGCCGAGGAGGAAATCGCCCAGGCGACGCAGCGTTTTCAGGCCGGCGTGGCCGGCAACGCCGACGTGGTCAGCGCCTCGCTCAGCCTGGGCGACGCCCGCGACCAACTCATCGCCGCGCAGACCGCCGCGCGGGCCGCCCGCGTCCGCCTCGCCGCTGCCGTTGGCACCCTTACCACCCTGCCCTGACCCTATTCAACATGGAAACCACGACCGAAATGCCCCGCACCGGCCTTCCGCCATCATCCCCGCTGCCCTCCGACTACCAGCCGCGCAAGCGCCTGTCGGCAGGCCGCATCGTGCTGCTTGCCGCCGTCGCCGTGGGCGTGGTGGCGGGCGGCATCTGGGGCTGGAATAGCTGGACGTACAGCCGCGCCCACGTCTCGACCGACGACGCGCAGGTGGACGGGCACATCATTCCCGTCCTCGCGCGCGTGGGCGGCTACGTCGAAAAGGTGAACGTCGAGGAAAACGACCTGGTCGCGGCAGGTCAGGAACTCGTCGTGATCGACGACACCGATTTGCAGAGCCGGCTCGCGCAGGTCGAGGCCGACGTGGCGGGGGCGGGCGTGGCGGCGGGCGGCGGCAGCGCGGCGCAACTCGCGGGCGCGCGGAGCCAGCAGGCGGCCTTGCAGGCGCAGATCGCGGCGGCGCGGGCAAACGCCGAAAAGGCCCGCCGCGACCTGGAGCGCGTGCGCGGCCTGGCCGACCAGCAGATCGTCTCGCAGCAGCAACTGGACGCGGCGCAGGCCGCCGCCACGGCTGCCGAGGCGGGCGTCCGCGCCCTTGAAGGGCAGGCGGCGGCGGCGCAGGCCGGCGTGGCAGGTGCCCAGTCGGGCGGCGCGGCAGCGGCGGCGCGGCTGGACGCGGTGCGGGCAGCGCGGCAGGCTGCCGAGCAGCAGCTCGGGTACACCCACGTGGCCGCCCCTGCCACGGGCACCGCCTCGCGCGTGCAGGTGGAGCCGGGCCAGCTCGTCCAGCCCGGCCAGCCCCTGCTCACCGTCGTTGGCGACAGCCTGTGGGTGACGGCCAATTTCAAGGAAACCGAGGTGGGAAGGCTGCGCGTCGGGCAACCTGTCGAGGTCGAGGTGGACGCCTACCCGGGCTGTATGGCGCGGGGCGAGGTCGAGAGTTTCGCCGCCGCCACGGGCTCGCGCTTTGCCCTTCTGCCGCCCGACAACGCGACGGGCAACTTCACGAAAGTCGTGCAGCGCGTGCCCGTGCGCATCCGGCTGACCGAGGGCTGCGGCGACGGCCAGCCGCTGCGCCCCGGCTTCTCGGCCGTCGTCCACGTCGCCACCCGCTGAACAGCCACCCGCTGAAC
>CBDUCD010000095.1:0-9601 GCA_965365535.1 uncultured Rhodothermales bacterium
ACGCAGTGCCCGAAGGAGATGCCGCCGCCCGTCGGGGGCGCCTCGCCCAACCGGCGACGGGGTTCTCGCTGGCGGGGCGGCCTCGGGCGCGTGCTGGTTTGTAGAAAGGGCTGGCGCGATAGATTGCCCCTCCACGATTCCCCACCTCCAACCGACAACTCCCCATGGTCACCGCCATTCTGCTGCTCAACACGGCGCGCGGGCACGTCAACGACGTGGCCGAGGCGCTCGTAGATCTCGACGGCGTCTCGGAAGTGCATTCCGTTGCGGGGCGCTACGACCTCGTCGCCATTCTGCGCGTGCGCACCAACGAGGCCCTCGCCGAACTCGTCACCGAGAAAATCCGCCAGATCGGCGGCATCGAGCGGTCGGAGACCCTGATCGGCTTCCGCGTCTATTCCCCGCACGACCTCGACCGACTTTTTGGCGTGGGGCTGGAATAGCGTTTTTCAGCGCTGCACGACGGCGCCGGCGTCGGGGGCGAGCGGCCCCGCCCCGTCCGTTCGCAGCAGCACCGCGCCCGGCGGCAGCGGTACGGCCCGCGCCGACAGGTTGAGCACGACTTCCAGCGTTTCGCCCTGCCAGACGCGCGTGTAGCGGAGCACGCCGCCCACGCCTTCCAGCCCGGCAAGCGCGCCGCGCACCAGCGCCGGGTGCCGTTTGCGCAGCCTCAGCAGCCGCCGGTACAGGTGCAGCAGCGACGCCGAATCGCGCCGCTGTTTTGCGACGGCGAGGGCGCGGTAGCCGTCGGGCACGGGCAGCCACGGCACTGCCCCGGGCGGGCAGAAGCCGGCGTGGCGCGCGTCCGTCCACGGCATCGGGCCACGCCCGGCGTCGCGGCCCAGGCCGGGCACGCGCAGGCCGAGGGGATCGCGCTGCTGGCCGGGGGCGAGGGCGAGGTTTTCCAGCCCCAGCTCGTCGCCGTAGTAGAGCGTGGGCGTGCCGCGCAGCGTCAGCAGCAGCAGCGCCGCGGCGCGGGCGCGGGAGGGGCCGACGCGGCTGGCCAGCCGGGGCTCGTCGTGGTTGCCCAGCACGTACGTGGGCCACGCGCCCGGGGGCAGAACGGACTCCTGCGCCCGGATGGCATCTGCAAGTGGCGCGGCCTCGAACGGGACGGACAGCAGGCCGAAAAAGCACGGCAGGTGCAGCTCGTCGTCCTGCCCGTAGTACGCGGCCCAGCGCGCCCCACTGCCCAGGTGGATTTCGCCCAGCGCCACGCGCGGCGGCTGGTATTGGTCGAGAAGCTGGCGGAAGCGTTTGTAAACAGCGTGCGCCAGCGGGCCGTCCATGTCGTGTACGTGCGCCACCTGGTCGAAGGGCGTCGCGGGTTTGGCGAGGTTGACGAACGCGGGCGCGTCGGCAGGCGGGTTGTCGGGCAGGGCGGCATTTTTGCCGATCCAGTGGGCCACGTCCACGCGGAAGCCGTCCACGCCCCGGTCGAGCCAGAAGCGCGCCACGTCGAACATCTCCCGTTCAACGCCAGGGTGGTGCCAGTTGAGGTCGGGCATCTCGGGCAGGCACAGGTGCAGAAACCACGCGTCCGAGCGCCTGTCGCGCGTCCACGCCGGGCCGCCAAAGGCCGCCGGCCAGTTGTTGGGCGGCGCCTCGCCCGGGCGCCAGTAGTAGAAATCGCGGTAGGGGCTGCGGGGGTCGCGCGCGGCCCTGAACCACGGGTGCTGGCTGGAGGTGTGGTTGGGAATCCAGTCCACGACGACGCGCAGCCCCAGCGCGTGCGCCTTTTCGAGCAGGGCGTCGAAGTGGGCGAGAAGGCCGAAAAGCGGGTCCACGGCGGTGTGGTCGGCCACGTCGTAGCCATAGTCGCGCATGGGCGAGGCGTAGAAGGGCGACACCCAGAGGGCATCCACGCCCAGCCAGCGCAGGTACGGCAGGCGGCGCGTCAGCCCGGCGAGGTCGCCCACGCCGTCGCCGTTGCTGTCCTGAAAAGAGCGCAGGTACACGTGATAAAACACGCTCGACTCCCACCAGCGCGCCCCTTCCATCACGGCACCCGCACCACGACACGGTGGTGCCGCACGGCACCCTGCACGAGCACGACGAGGTACACGCCTGCTCCGGCCGGGCTTCCGCCCGCCGTCAGCCCATTCCATGTAGCACGGTAGGTGCCGGGCGCCGTCGGCGCGTCCCACAGCCGCTGCACTTCGCGCCCCAGCAGGTCGTACACGACCAGCCGCACGGCGCCCGCGTGCTGGATACTGAACGGCACCTCGACGGCGCCGCCCGAGGGGTTGGGATAGGGCGCACCCAGCGCCAGGCGGGAGGGCACGTCGCCGGCTTCTGCCGGGCTGGCGGTGGCGTAAAGGTCGAAAATCTCGGCGTCGGAAAGCGCCCGGTTGAACAGGTAGAAGTCGTCGAGGGCGCCCCGGAAGTTGTAGTCGGTCTGGCCGGGCAGCATCTGGCCCAGCAGCAGGCTGAAATCTACGGGCGCCATGAGGCCCGTGTGGGCTTTGGAGGCCACACGTCGCCCCTCGACGTAAAGCACCATTTCCTCGCCGCTAAACACGGCGGCGACGTGGCTGAAATGGTCGGGGGCAAGCGCGGCGGGGGCGTCGAGGTCGGCAATGCCGGCGCTGGTGTTGACCGTCCAGCGCAGCCTGTCGCCGGGCGTTATCGAGAGTTTCCAGCGGTGCTGCCAGCTTCCGTGGGAAACGACGAACTGCTCGCGTCCGGGCGGCTCGCCGGGGCGCACCCACAGCGCCACCGTCACGGCGCCGCGCGGGTTGAGCGGGCCTGTGGAAGGGAGGGCCACGTGGTCGCTTATCCCGTCGAACAGCAGGGCCTGCCCTACTACGCCTGCCGTGGCCGCCGCGCCCACCACCTCGCCCGCGCTGCCAAAAGCACTCTCGTCGGCGCCGCTGCCGTCGAGGGGCAGGTGGGCGACGAGGTGCCCGACCGTCACGAAAACCGCTGCCGAGTCGGCGGCGCCCGACGCGTCGTGGGCGCGGCAAATGGGCGCGTAGTAGCCATCGGCAGCAGGGGCCGTCCAGGTGACAGTGGGGCCGCTGCCTGCTACCACGCCGCCAGCGGGTTGCCAGGTGTAAGCCAGCGCGTCTCCCTCGGGGTCTTCGGCGCTGCATACGAGAGTAGTGCTACCGCCCCCTTCGACGATGTCCGGGGTGGCGGTGACGCTGGTAATGCGCGGCGGCAGGTTGTCCAGCACGGTCACGGCCAGCGTATCGCGGGCGCTCTGGCCCTGCCCATCCTGCACGCGGCAGACTAAAAAGTATTCGCCGGCGTCGGGCGCCGACCAGGTGGCGACGCGCGTGCTGCCCAGCGTGCCGCCCGGCCCGAAGGTGCCACCCGTGGCTTCAAAGCCGTACGCCGGGTTTTCCACCCCATCCCCCGTGCAGTACAGGCGCACCGGCTCGGTTTTGCCCACCACGCCGCGCTCGGCGACGAACGCCTTGACGCGGGGCTGCGGAAGAAAGGCTTCGGCGCTGAAGTCCACGACGATGCCGCCCACCACGCGCCGCCCCGCCACCACCTCGTCGCCCAGCCCCGATGGAACGAGCACGACGACGCGCGCCGCGTCTGCGGGCAGGCTCAGGGCGACGGCACCCGACACGCCGCGCGCGAGGTAGGCGTGGGCAACCGCGTCGTACAGGTCAAACGTGCCTGCTGGCAGCGCCAGGGTGACGGTCTGAGTATTGGGATAGGGGTTATAGTATAGATACGTCGTGTAGGCGTCTGGGGCGAAAAAGTCCGTCGCGTTCAGGTCGAGGCGGAGGATGCCCGGCACATCCGTCGTATCTACGAGGGCGGCGAGGTAGCCCACGCTTGCGCCGCTGTAAAGAGACAGGTTGGTGGCGGCCCAGCCGCCGCGCACGGCGTCGCCGGTGGCAAAGGGGGCGAGGCCGTTTTCGCGCTCGCGCAGGGCTTCGTAGGGGATAAAGCCCTGCGGGTCGTGGAGGTGCGCCCACGCCTCGCCATCCTGATTCGCGTCGGGCAGAAAGGGGGCGTAGAACAGGCGCGACGCGCTGGCCAGGTTCACCATCCAGCGGCCCATGGCGCGGGCAAACCGGCTGTCGTAGCGCGCGAGCGGCACGAGGGCAGCGGCTTGCTGGAATCCATTGAGCGCGAAGGCATAGTCCGTCCCCGACGTTTCGCCGATGAGTCCGCTGGCGTCGTAGCCGCCCCACGTCCCGACGGTGCTGCCCCAGCCGCGCAGCGGCCCTTCGGTAAACGTCCAGCCGACGAGCTTTTCCACGCTGTAGTGCGTGCCCAACTCGGCGTTCATGCGGGCGGCGGCAAGGGCGCCGTACGGTAGCTGGAGTTCGTAGGAGGGGTTCGTGGTGCGGCTGCTGAGAAACTCCATCGCCCACTCGGCGGCCACGCGGTAGCGCGGGTCGCCTGTTTGCCGGTAAGCCATGTATTCGATCCACGCGAGGGCGCCGGCGGCTTCGGGCTCGGGCACGCCGTCGCGCAGGGGCTGCATGGTGGAGAGGGCAAAGGCGCGGTAGTTCATCTGGGGCACCCGCCAGGGCGCGGCGCTGCCGCCGAGGGCTTCGAGGGCCTGCCGCCACCGGTTCGCCACGCGGCTGAACTGCCGCCGGAAGTCGCCCACGTCTCCGCCATAGAGGCTGTAAAGCTGGTAGAAAAAGACGTTGGGCATGGTATCGTACCACCAGTCGCGCCCGCTCGTAGCGTCGGGGGTGTTGAGGTACACGTCTTCGGCGGGGCGGTTGTTGAAATACTGCTCGGCCAGCAGCACCCAGTCCTGCCCGTACTGCTGCCGCTTGTCAATACCCACGAGGGTGGCACCCACGAGGGCGGGCAGGGCGCTGATGGCCTCGTTGCCTGCCGGCGACCGCGTGCCTACGTACGTGTGCAACCCGAAGCCGCCGTGCTGTGGGTAGTTGGGGCCAGCGGGGTAATGGCGCACGAGCGGCAGGTAGAGCCCTGCTGCATCCGGGTTGAAGGCAAGCGAGTCGAAGCCCCGCGCCACCGCTTTCCAGTCGCGCATGAAGTACGGGGCGGGCAGCGCCGGCATCGCCTCGACACGCGGGATGGTGACCTGCTGCGCGGTGGCGGCAGGTGCCATGAGGCACAGAACGAGCAAAAAGCGCGCGGTCATGAGTTTCAGGCGGAAACGGCCTGCCGCATCCCTTCGAGGGTTTCCACGAGCACGTCGAAGTTGACGCAGGCGGCGAAAATGCGGCTGTCGGCGCCGGCGTAGGGTACGATGAGGTCGTCTTTCCAGCGGTAGTTGGCGCACGAGAACACGACGTTGTCCACCCCCAGCGCGGCGTCGCCCTGCTTTTCCCTGCTGCCGGTGGGCACGAGCAGGGGTTCAAAGCGGCTTACAACCGGCGCGCTGCTATTGAAATCCAGCAACACAGCCGACAGGTTGTACATCCGCCGCCGCTCGTATGTGAGGTGGCCCTGGTGGTAGAGGGCGAGAAAGCGCCTTTCGCCCAGCGCGAGGGGGGGGCCGGCGGCGCCCATCCACGACAGGGCAAAGTCGTCGTAGCGGTACGAGGCGGCCAGCAGGCCCCGCGTGTGGAAGGGTCCCTCGGGCGCGGGGGCAGCGGCGAGGTGCATGGCCATGGGGTGCGGCCCGTCCATGGGGCGGTGCAGCAGCAGCCACTCGCCCCGGACGGGTTGGGGCAGGAGGGCGCCGTTTTTGTTAGGATACCGGTTGATATCGCCTGCAAGAGGGCCGTGCAGCGTCCAGTCTCGAAAATCCTCCGTCGTCGCGAGGCAGAGGTGGACGCGCGCGCCTTCCTCCCCCGCGTTGGGGGATTGGCTCGTGTAGCCGGTGTAGTAAAGGTAAAAGGTGCTGCCCACCTGCACGCAGCGCGGGTCTTCGACGCCCAGGTCGTGAAACGGCGCGTCGGGGGTGAGGGCTGGCTCGGGGTGCCGGTACACCAGCTGGAAGTCGGGCGTCAGCAGGGCAAAGCCGAGGCTGGAAGCCTGGTGGCTGTTTCCGGCGGGGTCGTGGCGGTGGAAAGCATCTCCCTGGGCGCGGTACAACAGCACGCACGCAGCGCCAATGGCGCGGAGCTTCCGGGCACCGGCGGCGGACACGGGCCACGCGCCGAGCACGCGTTCGAGGGCGTCGCCTCTGACCAGCACGCCTGCCGGGTTGAGCACGACGCGCGACTCCCACGGGTGATCGGCAACGGGTTCCAGCACGGGCGCGCCGCCGTGCAGCCTTTCGACGGCTACCGGCGCGCGGTCCGACCACGGGCGCGGCACCTCGCGGTCGCCCCGGAAGTCCATGAAAATGCGCGGCATCCGCCAGGCGCTGCGACCTTCTTCCATGACGTGCGCCACCACGTCGGCGAGGGGGGCGTGGGCGTGGCCGATGGCGCGGTCGGCGGCGCCGTAATAGACGTGCAGCGTGTCGCCAATGAGGGCGGTGCCCTGCGGAAAGACGACGTTGGGCACGTCGCCCTCGCGCTCCCACGGCGTTTCGGGCGCCAGCACGGGGTGGAGCGTGCGGGCGATGACGCGCGTGGGGTCGTCCCCGTCGAGCAGGGCGAGGCCGGCGCGGTACACGTGGTCGCGGTCGGCGCCGTGGTACATCAGCAGCCAGCCCTCGGGGGTGGGGATGGGGGGCGGGCCGGCGCCGATCTTTTTGCCTTCCCACGCGACCTCGGGCCGCATGACGACGTGGGCGTCGAGGTGGCGGAGATACCTTTCCCAGTAGTCGGGGCCGGGGTTGCACAGCTCCGCTTCGTCGGCAAAGTAGGCGATCTGGATGTCGGGCACGATGCGGTGCAGGAGGGCCACGCGCCCGCCGATTTTCCGGGGGAAGATCACGGCGTCCTTGTCGCGCACGGCGGGGCCAATCATGCCGTGGCGCTCGACCGTCCTGAAATCCCGCGTCGAGGCCAGCCCGATGCCTACGCCCTCCTCGTCGCCGAAAGCCGGATGCCGCAGCGCCGTGTAGGTGACGTAGCACGTGCCGTCGAGGCAGGTGATGCGCGGGTCTTCGGCGCCGTAGCGGTCGGCGGGGGTGTCGGGCCGCATGAACGGCTCGGGCCGCACCTCGAAGTGGATGCCATCGCGGCTCGTGGCGTAGCCGAGGGACGACACGTAGTCGTCGAAGCCGAAACTGCCCTCGAACGGGCTGGCGTCCGGGTTGGAGACGCGGCGGTAGCCCTGCGCGATGGCGCGGAACAGCAGGTGCACCTGTTCGCCGTCGTACCACGCGCCGGGGTTGAAAACGGCGCCGCTGGCCCACGGCAGCGCGGGCATGGGGGCGAGAATGGGATGCGGCGTGCGCTGGAAAAGCGGCATCGGGGCTTGCTCAGTCTTGGAGGAAACGGGTGAGGGCGCTGCCCGCGAGCACGCCGGAGGTGCCCTGCGGCAGGTTGCGAAAGAGTGCCAGGCGCTGCCCTGCGGTGTTGGTGAAAACGCGGAAGCGGAGCGTGTCGCCGCCGGCCACGCGGGTCTGCGGCTCCCGGGCCTCGACGGCTACCCACGCTGCGGACGGGGGCACGCGCCCCACTTCGAGCAGCGTCAGGAGGGCTTCAATGGTGCTCTCGGCGCCGCTGTTGTAGTTGACGGTTGCCGAGTCGCCGATGCCGTCGTAGCCGCGCCCCGTCGCCGGGTCGTACATGGGCGTGCCCGCCGCGTTGTTGCCCGCCAGCCACGAGGCGGCGAGGCCGGCCATCCGGGCGTACTGCTCGTCGCCCGTGGCCTCGTACAAGCGCACCAGCCCGACGGCGACGGGCCGCACGCCGTACGCGATCTGCTCGAAATAGCGCGGCTCGCGCGCCGCGTAGTCCAGCGAGTGCAGCCAGCCCTCGACGAGCAATCTGGAATAGAATTGATCTGCCTCCTGGCGCGCTGCTTCCGTTCGCGCCGACGACGCGAGGGCCATCGTCTGGCTGTTGCCCCACGCGTGCCAGCCGCCGGGGTACGAGGCAAAACCGCCGTACGGAAACGTCTGCATGTCGCCAAAGCGCATTCTTTCGATTCCGTCGGCGAAGCGGTCGATGCGCTGCTGAAGCGCGTTGTCCGGATAGGCTTTCTGGAGCGCGGCGAGGCCGAGCAGCAGTTCACCTGTTGCGTCGCCGGCGCTTTCGGCGACGAGCCAGGCGGGAAACGTGAAGCCGTTCTGTTCAACGGTTTCGCCGTAGCGGGCCAGCAGCGCGTCGAGGTAGGGGTACGTGCGGCGGATGGCGCCGGCGTACTGCCGCGACAGCGCGGGGTCGCTGTTTTCGAGAATGCGGGCGCCCTCGCCCAGCGCCCACACGGCCCGCGCCGCCCACCAGCCGAATTCGTCGGCCACGCTGTTGGGGTGCTCGCGGTTGATGCGCAGCGTGTTGTCCCAGACGAAGTTGTAGAACAGCCCGTTGTCGGCCTGCATGTACTGCACGAAGGCGAGCAGTTTTCTGGCCGCCCGCCGCGCCGTTTCGTCGCCGGTGTACTGGTAGCGGCGCAGGTAGAAAACGGCGGCGCGGGCGGCGTCGTCCACGCAGGCGGCGCCCTCGTCGCTGTCCGCGATCCACGCGTAAGAAGGCGCGTCGGCGTAGATGTGGACGATGCGCAGCGTGTCGCCGCCCCGCACCACGTCTTCGCTGAGATGTTCGAGGTGGGCCGTGTTGACGGGCGGGGCGGACGCCGAGAGGGGCGCCGGCGCGCGGGCAGGAACGGGCAGCGCGCAGCCGGCCAGCCAGCACGCCACTGCCCCCGCGGCGAGGACAGGGAGGCGCCTTTGAGGCGCAGCAAAAGTAGAAGGTCTCATCAATCCAAAAAAATCAGCTTTTGAGGCCGGACGAGGCGAGGCTGGCGATAAAGTGGCGCTGGAAAAACAGGTACGCCGCCACGATGGGGAGGGCCAGCAGCAGCGCCGCCGCGAGCTGCGGACCCAGCCGCGACTCGGCGCCGCCGCCCACGGCAAAAAGCGTCACCATCTGCGGCATCGTCATCGCCGCCTGCTGCCGGACGACGACGAGGGGCCAGAGCACCTCGTTCCAGCTTCCGATAAACACGATGATGCCTGCCGTGACGAGTGCGGGCGTCGAGAGCGGCCAGACCAGTTGGAACAGGATGCGCAGCTCGCCGCAGCCGTCGAGCCGGGCGGCGTCTATGAGGTCCTGGGGAATCGTCAGGAAGCTCTGCCGGAGGATGAGCACGGCGGTCGCGTTCATCATAAAGGGCACGACGAGTCCGACGAGCGAGTCCGTCCACCCGAAGCCCACGACGAGCGTGTAAAGCGGGATGAGCAGGACGAGAAACGGCACCATCATCGTGAACAGGATGAGGTAGAACGCCGCCTCGCGGCCCCGCCAGCGCAGCCGCGCCAGGGCGTACGCCGCCATCGAACCAAACACGAGCGCCGACGCGACCGTCGCGCCCGTCACGGCGACGCTGTTCAAAAACGCCCGCCCCAAGGGTATGGACGCGAACACGAGCCGGTAGCTCTCCACCGTCCACCGCGACGGAAACGGGTCGAGCGCGCCGATCTCGAACTCGGGCTTGAACGTCGCCAGCGCCATCCACACGAATGGATACGCGAACACGACGGCGCCGAGCACGAGGGCGAGGTATTTGAGCGCGGTGGACAAGGGAGGCGAGGTGGTGGGGGGTGCGTGAATCCAGCAGCAGAGGCCAGTGGGGTTTATTGCGT
>CBDUCD010000096.1:0-9472 GCA_965365535.1 uncultured Rhodothermales bacterium
ACAAAAAAGAGCGGGAGGCCGCGTCACCAGACGGCCTCCCGCTCGGTTCTACCCCCTCCGGGTAGAAACGGGGTGGATGGTTACGGCGCCAGGTGCGGCTCCAGGCGAATCGAGGCGCCGTCGCCCGTGACCGTATCCGGGTTGGTGGCAAACTCGGGGTAGGCCACCATGCCGTGCTCGTGCTGGTCGAGGCCGACGTGCTGCGCCTCGTCTTCCATGCGCAGGCCCACCATTTTGTCGATGAGTTTGAACACGAGAAACGACGTGGGGAACGCCCACAGAAACGCCGTCGCCACGCCCAGCGCCTGCACGCCGAGGGCGGCAAGGCTGAAGCCGTTCACGTTGAAAAGCGCGACGGCCAGCGTGCCCCACGCGCCGCAGACGCCGTGCACGGAGATGGCGCCCACGGCATCGTCCACGTATTTCTCGATCAGGTCGGCGGCGTAGAGCACGACGACGCCCGCGATGAGGCCCGTAATGATGGCAAAGCCCGGCGTCATCACGTCGCAGCCTGCCGTGATGCCGACGAGTCCGGCGAGAATGCCGTTGAGGGTCATCGGCACGTCGGGTTTGCCGCTGCGCAGCCAGCTGGCCGCCATCGCGGCGCAGGCCCCGGCGGCGCCGGCCAGAAACGTGTTGGCGGCGATGAGGGCGATGGACGCGTCGCCCGTCGTCGTCGAGCCGGCGTTAAAGCCGAACCAGCCGAACCAGAGGATAAAGACGCCCAGCCCGAAGTACGGCAGGCTGTGGCCCCGAATGGCGCGCGGCTTGCCGTTCACGTACTTGCCCACGCGCGGCCCCACGACGATTACGCCCGCCAGCGACGCCCACCCGCCGATGGAGTGCACGACCGTCGAGCCCGCGAAGTCGTGGAAGCCCAGCCCTTCGAGCCAGCCGCCGCCGTTGAGCAGGCTGCCCCACGCCCACGACCCGAAAATGGGGTAGATGAGGGCCGAGATGACGACGCTGAAGATGAGGTAGCCCGAGAACTTGGTGCGCTCGGCCACGGCGCCCGACACAATCGTGGCGGCCGTCGCGGCAAAGACGGCCTGGAAAAAGAAGAAGCCGTACACCCACGCCGGGTCCTGCCCGTCGAGCCCGCCCAGCATAAAGCCCGTCGTGCCCAGCCAGCCGCCCAGCGCCGGCGCGCCAAACATCAGCCCGAAGCCGACGGCGAAAAACACGAGGGCGCCCGAGGCCGCATCCATGAAGTTTTTCATCATGATGTTGGCGGCGTTTTTGGCGCGCGTCAGCCCGGCCTCGACCATCGCAAAGCCCGCCTGCATGAAAAACACGAGGGCGGCAGCGACGATCATCCACACGAAGTTGAGGTTCGTCTGGAGCTGCGCGATGTCGGCGGCGGGGTCGGCGGCGGGCACGCTCTGCGCCATAAGTGCGGGCGCGGCCAGCAGGGCCAGAGGGGCGAGGGGGATCAGCTTGCGGAGTTTCATGGAGGGAGGGTTTTGGGATGGGTGACGGGTAAATCAGAAGCCGACCGTCAGGCCGCCGTAGAACAGCGTCGGGCCGGCCAGGGCGCGGTAGGTGTCGTCCACGCCGATTTGCAGGGCGGCAAGCGGGCTGAGCGTCAGGCCCGCGCCCAGCTCGAAAAGGGTGCCTGCCGACAGCGTGACGTGGGCGATGCCGAACTGGTCGTCGCCGTCGGCGTCTTCGAGGAGGTAGCCGTAGTCGGCGGCGCCTTTGAGGCCGAACGACAGGTCGCGGCTGCCCACCCGGAAAGGCGCCGTCACGCCCAGCTCGCCGTAGAAGCCTTTGAGGCTGCTCTCGTCGTTCTCGTCGAAGTCATAGACGAGGTAGAGCGCGGGCGCGAGGGGCGCGTCGAGGCCGAGCGCGAGCGCTACCTCGTTGGTGATGCCCAGCCCGAAATCCGTCCCGGTGTCGCCGTAGCCGTAGCCGGGAAAGGTGTAAAACGTGTACGTCAGGCTGGCCGCCGCGCCGCCCCTCGTGAAGCCGTAGCCCGCGAACAGGTCGGCCTCGTTAAAGGCGACGCCCGTTCTGGCGCCCCGGGCGCCGGGGTCCACGTTGCCGAAAAAGCCGAACGTGAAATCCCCCGCCGTGAGGGCGACGGTGGGCTGAAACACCCAGCCGGACGAAAAGACGGCGCCGCGAAAAACGTAGGGGCTGCCGTAGTAGAGCTGCCCGCCCACGCCTACCTGCGCGGCGGCAGGACGAGCAGGCACGCCGGCCACGAACAGTATGGCGAGGAGGAAAAGAGCATAGCGGTGCTTCATGCAGAGAAAGGTTGGGTGAGGGGGTTTGTGAGGGTTTATTGCGCGTAGCCCTTAGTTAAAAGGCATCTATTTGCCCTCTTCACTAAAAAACTGAACCTTTTTCTGCCAATCAACCCCCATAACAACTGGAAGCCCTTCCATTTCGACATTTATTTTTGCCTATCGGGCATTTGCCCTAAAAACGGTTAAACAAAAAAGCCCCGGCCCACACAAAAGCAGGCCGGGGCGGTTCGAGGGGCGAAAACTCGCGGGTGTCAGGCGGCGCGCTGTTGCCGTTCGCTCAGGTATCGGTGGACGGCGGCGGCGGCCTCGCGGCCCTCGCGGATGGCCCACACGACGAGGGACTGCCCCCGGCGGCAGTCGCCGGCGGCAAAGACCCCTTCAGCCGTCGTGGCGTGGCTTTCAAAGGTGGCGTCGTAAAGCCCGCGCGGCGTCAGGGCCACGCCCAGCGCCCCGGCGGCGGCGGCCTCGGGGCCGACAAAGCCCGCCGAGAGCAGCACCAAGTCGGCGGGCCAGCGGCACTCGGTACCAAAAACGCCGTGGGGGCGGCCCTCTTTCCAGACGACGTCCACGGTTTCGACGGCGGCGACCTGCCCATTGGGGCCCGCGATAAAGCCGACCGTCATCACGGCGTAGCGGCGCGGGTCGTCGCCAAAGCGGGCGGCGGCCTCGGCGTGGCCGTAGTCAATGCGGTAGATGCGCGGCCACTGCGGCCACGGGTTGTCGGCGGCGCGCGTCTCGGGCGGCTTTTCGAGCAGCTCGAAGTTGACGACACTCTGGCACCCCTGCCGCAGCGCGGTGGCGATGCAGTCCGTGCCCGTGTCGCCGCCGCCGATGACGACGACGTGTTTGCCCCGGGCGCTGATGGCGGGCTGGTGCCCCGTTTCCAGTCCGGCCCGCGTGCTCTCGGCCAGAAACGGCACGGCGAGGTGGATGCCGGCCAGTTCGCGGCCCGGCAAGGGCAAATCGCGGGGCTGGGTGGCGCCGGTGCAGAGCAAAAGGGCGTCGTGGCGCGCCCGGAGCGCGTCGGCTGAGACGGCGCCCGGGCCGCTGCCGCCCACGTCGGCGCCCGTCACGAACCGGACGCCCTCGGCGCGCAGCTGGCCCAGCCTTCGTTCGAGGACGCCCTTGTCCAGCTTCATCTGCGGGATGCCGTACACCAGCAGCCCGCCGATGCGGTCGGCGCGCTCGTAAACCGTCACGGCGTGGCCCTGCCGGCAGAGCTGCTGCGCGGCGGCCAGCCCGGCGGGGCCGCTGCCCACGACGCCGACGGAAAAGCCCGACTCGTGGGGCGGCGGCTGGGGCACCACCCACCCCTCGGCCCACCCGCGCTCGACAATGCTGTTTTCGATGTTTTTGATGGTCACGGGCAGGGCGTTGATGCCCAGCACGCACGCGCCCTCGCAGGGCGCCGGGCACACGCGCCCGGTGAACTCGGGGAAGTTGTTGGTGCGGTGGAGGCGTTCGAGGGCGTCGCGCCACCGGCCCCGGTACACCAGGTCGTTCCACTCGGGGATGAGGTTGTCCACGGGGCAGCCCGTACTGCTCTGGCAGAACGGCACGCCGCAGTCCATGCAGCGGGCGCCCTGCTCGGCGAGGAGGGTTTCTTCGGGCGCGGTGTAAATCTCGCCGTAGTCCGCCAGCCTTTCGAGGGGCGCGCGGTACGGGATGGCGCGGCGGCTGAAGTCTTTGAATCCGGTGGGCTTTCCCATGTCGGCGGGGGTCAGAGGGCGGCGGGGCGATAGGCGGAGGCTTCGAGCACGCGCCGGTACTCGCGGGGCATCACCTGCACGAAATGGCGGCGCGATTCGGGCCAGGCGGCGTCGAGGGCGGCGGCCAGGGGCGAGCCCGTGAGGGCGGCGTGGCGCTGGAGCAGGCGCCGCAGGTCGGCGGCGTGGGCGTCGGTCACGCTTTCCAGCTCGATGGTTTCGCCGTTGGCGAGGGCGGGCAGCAGGCCGTCGGGGTCGAACACCCAGGCCAGCCCGCCGCTCATGCCCGCGCCGAAGTTGCGCCCGACAGGCCCGAGAACGGCCACGCGCCCGCCCGTCATGTACTCGCAGGCGTGGTCGCCCGCGCCCTCGGCCACGGCCCACGCGCCCGAGTTGCGCACGGCAAAGCGCTCGGCCACGACGCCCCGGAAGTACGCCTCGCCCCCCGTGGCGCCATACAGCAGCACGTTGCCCGCGATAACCTGGCGCTCGGCCTGGAAAATGCTTTCGCGCGGCGGGCGGACGGAAATCGTGCCGCCCGAAAGCCCCTTGCCCACGTAATCGTTGGCGTCGCCTTCGAGGTGAAACGCGACGCCGCGCGCCAGAAACGCGCCAAAGCTCTGCCCCGCCGATCCCCGAAAGTGGACCGTGAAGGCGTCGGGCGCGAGCGCGTCCGGCCCGAGCGCGCGGGTGACGTGGCCGCTGAGCATCGTCCCCACGGCCCGATCCTCGTTGGTGACGGGCAGGTGGAGCACGACGCTTTCGCCCCCTTCGAGAAGCGGGCGCGACGCTTCGATCAGCGTCTGGTCGAGCACGCCGTCGAGGTTGAAGCCGGGGTGGGCGCGGAAGTGGATGGCGGCGCCCGCGTACGGCGAGTACGGCGGCGCCAGCAGCGCCGACAGGTCGAGGCCGCCCGTTTTCCAGCTTTCGACGGCCTCGCGCACGTCCAGCCTATCCACGCGCCCCACCATCTCGCCCACGGTGCGGAAGCCCAGCCCGGCCATGATCTCGCGCATCTCGCCGGCCACCATGAACAGGTAGTTGACGACGTGCTCGGGCAATCCCCCAAAACGCGCCCGCAGTTCGGGGTCCTGGGTGGCGATGCCCACGGGGCACGTGTTGAGGTGGCACTTGCGCATCATGATGCAGCCGAGGGCGATGAGGGGCGCCGTCGAAAAGCCGAACTCCTCGGCGCCCAGCAGGGCGGCCACGACCACGTCGCGGCCCGTGCGCAGCCCGCCGTCGGTTTGCAGCACGACGCGCCCGCGCAGGTCGTTGCGCACGAGGGTCTGCTGCGCCTCGGCCAGCCCCAGCTCCCACGGCAGCCCGGCGTGCTTGATGCTCGTGAGCGGCGAGGCGCCCGTGCCGCCGGCATCGCCACTCACGAGGATGTGCTCGGCGCCGCCTTTTGCCACGCCCGCCGCAACGGTCCCCACGCCCACCTCGGAGACGAGTTTGACCGAGATGCGCGCCGCCGGGTTGGCGTTTTTGAGGTCGAAGATGAGCTGCTTGAGGTCTTCGATGGAATAGATGTCGTGGTGCGGCGGCGGCGAGATGAGGCCCACGCCGGGCGTGGCGTGGCGCAGCCGGGCGATCAGGGCATCGACCTTGTGGCCGGGCAGCTCGCCGCCCTCGCCGGGCTTGGCGCCCTGCGCCATCTTGATCTGGATTTCGTCGGCGCTCGACAGGTACCCTATCGTCACGCCGAAGCGCCCCGATGCCACCTGCTTGATGGCCGACCGCTTCGAGTCGCCGTTGGCGAGCGCCTGCGCCCGCGCGGGGTCTTCGCCGCCCTCGCCCGTGTTCGACTTGCCGCCCACGCGGTTCATGGCGACGGCGAGGGTTTCGTGGGCCTCGGGCGAGAGCGAGCCCAGGCTCATGGCGCCCGTCACGAAGCGCCGCACGATTTCCGTGGCGGGCTCGACGCTTTCGAGGGGGATGGCGCCCTGCGAGCGCAAATGGAACAGGCCGCGCAGCGTCCGCTTTTCGCGCGCCTCGTCGTTGAGCAATCGGGCGTAGCGGGCGTACGCGTCGGGGCTGCCGTCGCGGGCGGCGTGCTGAAGCGCGGCGATGGTCTGCGGATTCCAGGCGCGCTCGCCCACGCCCTCGCGGTAGTGGAAACGCCCGTTCGAGGGTAGCTGGGCGTCGGCGTCGGCGGCGTACGCGCCGTCGTGGCGCTCGACGGCCTCGCGCAGCAGCCCCGCGAAGCCGATGCCGCCGATGCGGCTGGCCGTGCCGGGAAAGCACTTTTCCATGACTTCGGGCGCCAGCCCCAGCGCCTCGAAAATGCCCGCGCCCCGGTACGACGCCAGCGTCGAGATGCCCATCTTGCCCATCACCTTGAGGATGCCCTTGCCCGTGGCCTTGCGATACGCCGCGACGAGGTCGGCGCGCGTGGCAAAGCGCTCGGGCAGGCGCCCGTCGCGCCGGACGGCGTCGAGGGCTTGGAAGGCGAGGTAGGGGTGGACGGCGTCGGCGCCGTAGCCCACGAGGCAGCACAGCTGGTGGACGGTGCGCGCCTCGCCCGTCTCGACGACGAGCATCGCGCGGGGCCGCAGCGCCGCCCGGACGAGGTGGTGGTGAATGGCACCCAGGGCCAGGAGGGCCGGTACGGGCACGCGGCCCGGCCCGACGCGGCGGTCGCTGAGCACGAGCACGCCCGCGCCCGACCGGACGGCGTCGGCGGCGGCGTCGCACAGCGCGTCGAGCGTCGTTTCGAGCAGGCCGGGCGCGTCGTCGGCGTCGGCGCGGGCAAAGGTGAGGTCGAGGCGGTGCGCCCGCCACGGGTTTCCGTCGAGGGCAGCCAGGCACGCCATCTCGGCGTCGTCCAGCACGGGGTGCGGCAGAAACAGGCGCCGGGCGTGCTCGGGGCCTTCCTCCAACAGGTTGCCCTCGGGCCCGACGGCTGTGCCCAGCGCCATCACGCACGCCTCGCGGATGGCGTCAATGGGCGGGTTGGTGACCTGGGCGAAAAGCTGCTTGAAGTAGTTATAGACCAGGCGCGGACGCGCGCTCAACACGGCGGGCGCCTCGTCGTTGCCCATCGACCCGATGGGGTCGCGGCCCTGTTCGAGCAGGGGCACGAGCATCATGCGGACGGTTTCCTCCGAGTAGTCGAAGGCGCGCAGGGCGCGGACGCGGTCGGCGTCGGGCAGGCCGGCGGGGGCGGGCGCCGGGGGCAAGTCGCCAAAGGTGTACTGGCCCTTCAGCCACGCGCCGTAGGGGTGGCGCGAGGCGAGGAGGGTTTTGACCTCGGCGTCGGGCACGAGGCGGCCCGTGTCGAAGTCCACGAAAAACATCTTGCCGGGCGCCAGGCGGCCTTTTTCGCGGATGGTTGCGGGCGGCAGCTCGGGCAGCACGCCCACCTCGGAGGCCAGAATGACCCGGTTGTCCGTCGTGACGTAGTAGCGGCAGGGGCGCAGGCCGTTGCGGTCGAGCACGGCGCCGACCGAGCGGCCATCGGTAAAGACCATCGCGGCGGGGCCGTCCCAGGGTTCCATGACGCCGGCGCCGTAGGCGAAAAAGGCGCGCACGTCGGGGGGCATCAGGGCGTCGTGCTCCCACGCGGCGGGAATCATGCGGGCCATCGCCTGCGGCAGCGTCCGGCCCGCGCGGCGCAGCAGTTCGAGCGTGCGGTCAAAGGCGCCCGAGTCCGACAGCCCGTCGTCGAAAAGGGGAAACACGTCGGCCAGGTCGGGGCCGAAAGCGGTGCTCGTCGCGGCGCGGGCGCGGGCGTCGAGGGCGTTGCGGTTGCCGCGCAGCGTGTTGATCTCGCCGTTGTGGGCCAGCATCCGCAGGGGCTGCGCGCGCGCCCACGAGGGAAACGTGTTGGTGGAAAAGCGCGAGTGGACGAGGGCGAAGTGCGTCTCGAAGCGGGCGTCGGCGAGGTCGGGGTAGAACGGGAAAAGCTGCCCGGCGGTGAGCATCCCCTTGTACACAAGTGTGCGGGCGGACAGGCTGCAGACGTAGAAATCGTCCAGCCCGGCGGCGGCGGCGGCTTTTTCGGCGCGGCGGCGGCCCAGGAACAGGGCGCGCTCGAAAAGCACGTCGTCGGTGTGGTCGAGGCCGGGGGCCACGAGCAGCATGGCCACGTGGGGCTGCGAGGCGCGGGCCGTGGGGCCGAGCCGGGCGCCGGCGGCGTCGGTGGGCACGTCGCGCCAGGCAAGGGGCACGAGGTGCGTCTGCTGGAGGTGCGTTTCGAGCAGTTCGGCGGCGCGGGCGCGGCGGGCGGCGTCGGCGGGCAGAAAGCAGACGGCGACGGCCACGCGCCCCGGCGCGCACGCAAAGCTGAAAACGTCGGAGAGAAAGGCGTGCGGCAGGGCCGTCATGACGCCGCTGCCGTCGCCCGTGTCGGTTTCGCAGCCGCAGGCGCCCCGGTGTTCCATGCGCTCGAGCACCGTGCCCGCGTCGCGCAAAATGCCGTGGCTGGCCTCCCCGCCGATGTGGGCCACGAGGCCGATGCCGCAGCTGTCGTGCTCGTGGGCGGGGTCGTAGAGCGAGGGGGGCGCGGGCATGGGCGTGGGGCGGCTGGGGACTGCCCCATGTGTACCAACCGCCGGGCACAATTGCAAGGATGGTTCTTAGGCCATCGCACCCCCAATCCTAAATATCGTCAGCACTATTTTGGACTTGTATCAATATTTAAGCCGTATGGCGGATCAAACAGAACAAAAACAAATCCCGAAACCCCTTCCAGCCAAAAGGACTACGGCGGAATCCCTCCATGAATAAAATGCGCCGTTCCTGTTACGCGGCCTGGTAGCGCTTCCGCGCCGCGTGCCGCCTCAGGGCGCTGCCGGCGGCGTGGCGATGCCGGCGCTGCGCAGCATCCAGCCGCGCACGTCGTCCAGCCCGGTGCGCTTTTCCGCCGACGTGACGAGGACGGGCACCTCGCGTCCCAGCGTGGCGAGCAGCCCGTGTGTGGCTTTGAGGCGCTGCGCGCGCCCGTTGCCCGAAAGCTTGTCGCCTTTGGTGAGCACGACGACGTACGGGACGCTGCTGCCGCGCATGGCGTCGAGCACGGTGCGGTCGAGGGCCGTGGGCTCGTGGCGGCTGTCAATGAGGTGGAGCACCAGGCGCAGGCTGGGGCGCTGGGTGACGTACTGCTCGATAAGTCGCGCCCAGCGGTCGCGCTCGGTCTGCGACACCTTGGCGTAGCCGTAGCCCGGCAGGTCCACGAGAAACGCCTCGCCGTCGCCCAGCGCGTAGAAGTTGAAGGCGCGCGTTTTGCCGGGCGTGCGCGACGTGCGCGCCAGCGCCTTGCGCTCGAGCAGCGCGTTGAGCAGCGACGACTTGCCGACGTTGGAGCGGCCCACGAACGCGATTTCGGGCGCCCCCGGCGGCGGCAGCGTACCCCACGACGGCGCCGCGAGGGCAAAAGCCACGTCGCGGAAAACGGGATGGAGGGGCGGGGAGGTTGGAGATTGGAGGTTGGTCATTGGAGGTTGGTCGTTTGTCATTGGTCATTGGAGGTTGGTCATTGGTCATTTGTGATTGGAGTTACGCGGTTGAATG
>CBDUCD010000097.1:0-9452 GCA_965365535.1 uncultured Rhodothermales bacterium
GGGGGCCGTGCCACGACGCCTTCCTCCGACAGCCGCACGGCCAGCCGGATGATCTCGGTAAACTCCTGCCAGCGGAAAGGCTTGGCGAGGTACAGGTCGAAGCCCGCCTCGAGCAGCCGCGCGCGGTCGCCGTCGGAGGCGTAGCCCGTCACGGCCACCATCGCCGTGCGCTGGTGCGCGGGTGCCTTTTTGAGGGCCCGCATCACGTCCACGCCCGTAAGCCCGCCCGCCAGCCCGATGTCTATCAGGATGGCGTTGTAGGGGTGCGCGAGCGCCTGCTCGATGGCCTGCTCGCCCGTCGAGGCGAAGTCCACGGCATAGCTGCGGCTCAGAAAACGGATCTGCATCCGCCGCGTCATGTCGTGGTCTTCCACGAGCAGAATGCGCGGCAGCAGAAGGGGCGGGGGCTGGGACATCGGGTGCAAGGATGGCCCCGTAGATATCGGCCCTGCCGTGCCCCGACTTGAGCCCCCGCCCCCCTTTTTTAGCCCTCCGCCTGGTGTTCGATGGGGTCGGTGCCGCAGTTGCTGCACCGGTAGTGCGTCTGCACGTCTTCCCACCGCGTCGGGCGCTCGCAGCGCAGGCACAGCCCTGCCCGCCGCCCGCGACCCAGGCGAAAAAAGAGGTTGTAAAAGAAGTTAGGCGGATTTATGGTCGTCGTCATGGTGTTGCTGAAAGGTGTTTATTTGATAAATCTCAGAAAGAGATGGGAAATGTGTTCGGGTATTCCCGCCGGGTTGCGGCAATGATCGGGCGCAAGAAGCCGCGGAAAAGCATCTGGTTGTGAACCCCTGTTGATGAAAGCGCTACGCGCTTTTCGGGGAAGCGCTTTCTTCACCTTTTCGTTGCGCAACCTGTACGCGTTGACGGCGCGCGGCAGGCATCGTATCCTCCCGTTTCTCCTCGCCGCGCCCCCGTGACCCGCCTGCTCCGCCTTGCCCGCCGCCTCGACGCTTTTGCCGATGGGCTGGGGCGCGTGCTGGGCTGGCTCGTCCTCCTGATGGTGCTGGTGGGCGCCGGGCACGCCGTTTTCCGCGCCCTCGACCGGGGCCTGGGGCTGGGCGTGACGACGAACGGCTGGCTCGAACTCCAGTGGTACCTCTTCGGCGCCGTGTTTCTGCTGGGCGCGGGCTGGGCGCTGCGCCACGACGCGCACGTGCGCGTGGACGTGCTCTACGGGCGGCTGGGGCCGCGCGCGCAGGCGTGGATTGACGTGGTGGGCGCCGCCGTGCTGCTCGTGCCCTTCTGCCTGGTGATGATCTGGGCGTCGCTGCCGTTTGTCGCGGCGTCGTGGCGGGTGTGGGAGCAGTCGCCGGACCCGGGCGGGCTGCCGCGTTTTCCGGCCAAAGTGCTCATCCCCATCGGGTTCGTACTGCTACTCGTGCAGGGCGTGTCGTTCGTCATCCGGCGCGTGGCCGTCCTGCGGGGGCACGACGTGGAGGCGCCATGATGGACGACTGGCTGGGGCCGCTCATGTTCGCGGCGGCCCTCGTGCTCATCTTCTCGGGCTTTCCCGTCGCCTTTGCCCTGGGCGCCACGGCCCTCGTGTTTGCCTGGGTGGGCGTGGGGATGGGCTTTTTCGACTGGAACCTGCTGCTGGCCCTGCCCGACCGCACCTTTGGCGTGATGGCGAACTACGTGCTGCTGGCCGTGCCGTTTTTCGTGTTCATGGGCACGATGCTGGAGCGCGCCGGGCTGGCCGAAGACCTGCTCAAAACCGCCGGCCTCTTGTTCGGGCGGATGCGCGGGGGGCTGGCCCTCGCCGTCGTGGCCGTGGGCGCCCTCCTGGCCGCCGCCACGGGCGTCGTGGGCGCCAGCGTCGTGGCGATGGGCGCCATCTCGCTGCCGGTGATGCTGCGCTGGGGCTACAGCCGTTCGTTTTCCGCCGGCATCATCGCCGCCTCGGGCACGCTGGGGCAGATCATCCCGCCCTCCGTCGTGCTCGTCGTCCTGGCCGACCAGATGGGCGTGCCCGTGGGCGACCTGTTCCGGGGCGCCCTCGTGCCCGGGCTGCTGCTGGCCGGACTGTACGCGGTTTACGCGGCGGGCGTCGCCTTTTTCCGGCCCCACGTGGCGCCCGCCCTCCCTGCCGCTGTGCGCGGCGAGGCCCGGGCAGGGCTGGGGCGCCGCGTGCTGGCCGTAATGCTGCCGCCCCTCGCCCTCATCGTGCTCGTGCTGGGCAGCATTTTCGCCGGCATCGCCACGCCGACCGAGGCCGGCGCCGTGGGCGCCGTGGGTGCCATCGCCCTGGCGGCGCTCCGGCGGCGCCTGACGCGCGCGGCGCTCGCGGGCACCATGCAGTCCACGGCCCGCCTGACTTCGATGGTGATGCTGCTGCTCGTCGGCTCGACGGCCTTTGCGCTCGTGTTTCGCGGGCTCGGCGGCGACCTGTGGATCGAGCGCGTGCTGACGGGGCTGCCCGGCGGCGCCGCCGGCCTCGTCGTCGTGGCGAATGTGGCCGTGTTCGTGCTGGGCTTCTTTATCGACTTTTTCGAGATCGCCTTTATCCTCGTGCCCCTGCTGGCGCCCGCCGCGTCCCTGCTGGGCATAGACCTCGTCTGGTTCGGCGTCATGCTGGGCGTGAACCTGCAAACGTCGTTTTTGACGCCGCCCTTCGGCTTTGCGCTGTTCTACCTGCGCGGCGTGGCGCCGCCCGAAGTCACCACCGCCGACATCTACCGGGGCGCCGTGCCCTTTATCCTGATCCAGCTCGTCGCCCTCGGGCTGCTCGTCCTCTTTCCCGGACTGGTGCTGCGCTGATCCTCGCCAAACAATCGCAAACGCGGGTGCCAGAACGGGTACATTGGTAAGACCACCACCGCGAGGTTTCCCATGTTCAAGTGCAAAATTGACCCGGATGCTGGACTGGCCCTGGCCGTGAAGTGGGGCGTGTTGACGGGCAAGGACATGGTCGGTACGGCGCACCTGCTCCACGGCGACCCCGACTGGCGCCCCGATTTCGACGTGATCTGGGACTGCCGGGGCATCCTGAAACTCGTGCTCGAACCCGCCGACGTGCCGCCCATGGTGGCGGCGCACCTGGAAAACAGCACAGGCGAGGACGTGATCGTCGTGCGGCGCCAGGTGGATTACTCGGTGTCCATGCTGTACGCCCACCTGGCGCGCCGCGAGGACAAAGCCGTTACCGTGTGCTGGACGATGGAGGAGGCGCTCGCGGCGCTGGGGCGCGACGCGCTGCCCGCTGCACTCGAAGAGTGGCACGCCGGGGAGTGGCGGGAAGCCGGGGGCAGCGCGGGGGGATAGCGCCGCACGTCAGTTGCCCGGCGGCGCCAGGGGTGGCGGGGCCGGCAGCGTGTCGGCGAGGGGGCGCGGCGCGACGCGGCGGACGCGTCCACGCGGAGCGGGCGGTGGATCGGGCGCGGGCGAGGCCCCCAGCGTGTCGGCGAAAAGGTCGTCGTAGGCGTTGCCGTAGTCGAAGTCGTAGCCCAGCGAGTCGTCCCACGTCCCCAGCGTGTCGGGCGGGGCAGGCGGCACGAAGCCGGGCGGCGGCGCAAACGCGGCGTCGGCCATCGAGAACTCCCCCGCCTGCTGCACCTGCTGGAAAAACGCGCCCACGAGGTGGAGGGCGTTGTGGGCGCCCTGCCCCCAGTACGCGCTGCGGAAGGCCACGCGGCGGTCGGGAAAGCCCACCCACGCGCCGGCCACCAGGCGCGGGTGGATAAGGATGAACCAGCCGTCGGCGCCCTCCTGCGTCGTGCCCGTCTTGCCCGCCAGGTCGCCCGCGACGTGGTACTGCCGCCGGATGGCCGCGCCCGTGCCCGTCTCGACGACGCCGCGCATCATGTCGAGCACGGTGTAGGCCGTCGAGCCCGAGAGGGCGTACTCGCGGGCGGGTGCAAACGTCGCCAACACTTCGCCGCGCGCGTTTTCGATGCGCGTCACCACGAAAGGGGGGTGGCGCTCGCCGTTCTGGGCCAGCGTGGCATACGCGCCCACCATCTCCAAGAGCGTCACCTCGGACGTGCCGAGGGCGAGCGACGGCACCTCGCGCAGGGGACTCACGACGCCCATCCGCCGGGCGATGCGGGCCACGTAGCCCGGCCCCACCTCGCCGATGAGAAAGGCGCTGACGGTGTTTTTGGACTGGACGAGGGCCTGCCGCAGCGTGATCGTGGCGCCGCTGGCGCCGCCGCCAGCGTTCGTGGGCGTCCACGCCGGCCCGCCCGCCTGCGGGTACGAGCGGACGCGGTCCTCGACAGGGTCGTCGGGGCGGTAGCCCCAGTCAATGGCGGCGGCGTACACGAAGGGCTTGAACGTCGAGCCGGGCTGACGGCGGGATTGCGCCACGTGGTCGTAGGCGCCCGTGGCCCAGTCGCGCCCGCCCACCCAGGCGCGCACCTCGCCCGTGGCGGGGTCGAGGGCGACAAAGCCCGCGTCGAGCCGGGTGCGGGCCAGGCGCAGCGAATCCAGGAATGCACCGTCGGCGCGCAGCCGGGCAAGGGCGCTGTCGGGCAGGACGCCGCTTTCGGTGAGGCGGTGGTAGCGGGGCGTGCCGCGAATCCAGCCTGTGACCCACGCGGGGCGCGCCCGCCACAGCGCGGCAAAGGCATCGGGGCGGCGCGTGGCGTCGGCGCGCGGGCGGAAAGTGGTGCCGCCGCCCGTCCACTCGGCGTCGGCCACGGCCTGCAGGCCCGCCGCGCCCCAGGTCACGGCGCGGGTGGCCACGGCCTGCAAACGGCTGTCGAGCGTCGTGAAAATGCGCAGCCCGTCGCGTTCGACGTTGCAGCCGTGCCCCCGGCACCAGTCCTCCACCCAGCGGCGCACGAACAGGGCAAAGTGCGGGGCGATGGAGCTTTCGGGCGTGGGCGTCGAAAAGCGCAGCCCGAGGGGTTCGTCCTGGAGGTGGCGCGTCTGCTGCGGCGTGAGGTCTCCGTGCAGGTGCATGAGGGCGAGCACCGTGTTGCGCCGCTGCCGCGCCGCCCGGGGGTGCTGGACGGGGTTGAAGCCCGTCGTGGCCTGGAGCATCCCGACGAGCAGGGCCGCCTGCGCGGGCGCGAGGGCGGATGCCGACGTGTCGAAATAGACGCGCGCGGCGGCTTCGATGCCAAAGGCGTTGTAGCCGAAAGGCACGGTGTTGAGGTACATCTCGGCAATGTCGGCCTTGCTGTAGAGCTTTTCGAGGCGGCGCGCCGTCAGCATCTCGCGCAGCTTGCGGGCGGGTGTCCGCTCGCGCCCGACGCCGGGAAACAGGTTGCGCGCCAGCTGCATCGTAATCGTCGAGCCGCCCTGCCGCCGCCCCCGCAAGGTGGCGACGACCGAGCTGGCGAGGCGCCGCCAGTCTATGCCGTGGTGCTCGTAAAAACGCGCGTCCTCGGTTGCCACGAGGGCGGCCACGACGTGCGGCGAGATCTCGCCAAAGCCTACCCAGACGCGGTGCTGCTCGTGAAACCGCCCGATCTCGACGCCGTCGGCGGTGTAGGCGATGGACGAGAGGGCGAGGTCGGGGTGGCGCAGCGTGTAGAGGTCGGGCACGTCGCCGCGCAGCGTGAGCGCGTACATCCACACGCCGAGCGCGGCCAGCAGCGGCGCGAGCACGAGGGCGGCGGCACCCCACAGCAGGGCGCGGCGCCAGGGTTTCGAGGGTCGGAAAAAGGCGAAAACGGACACGGCGACGCGGAAAACACGGGCTGCCGCTACGCGGGCCGGGGGCGGGCGGTTCGGAAAGGGCGCGGGGGAGGGGGGCGGGGGAAACCGTGCAACCTCGCCTGCCCCCCGGCGCTATAACCGGCCCCGCGCGGCTGCGCCTGCCAGCCCGCCGCGCCCTCTGCCGCCAGGCCCTCACCCGCCGCCACGCCTTCTGTCCGCGCGGCCTTTCCCCTTCCTCATGCAGTCCTCGTACCAGCCGGCGTCGCAGTCGGTGCTGCCGCCCGTCATCAAAAACCTCCTGATTCTCAACGGGCTGGTGTTTCTGGCGAAAATCGTCCCCACGACGGCGGACTTTATAGACCAGTGGTTCGCGCTCTGGCCCATCGGAGACTACCCGGATTTCGCCCGCTACCCCGACGGGACGCTCGCGGCGCTGGGGCATTTCTACCCGTGGCAGGTGCTCACCTACGGCTTTCTGCACGGCGACTTCACGCACATCCTGTTCAATATGTTTGCCCTGTGGATGTTTGGCATCTCGCTGGAAAACAACTGGGGATCGCGGCGTTTTGGCATCTACTACTTTTTCTGCCTCGTGGGCGCGGGCCTGGTGCAGCTTTTCGTGGCCACGATGGAACTCCACGGGACGGGTGTGCCCCACGCCACGCTGGGCGCCTCGGGCGGCGTGATGGGCATTTTGCTCGGCTTTGGCGTGATGTACCCCGACGTGCGGCTGATGCTGCTTTTCCCGCCCATCCCCATCAAGGCCAAGTGGCTCGTGATGGGGTATGCGGCCCTCGACCTGTTCGCGGGCGTGACGGGCACGCAGTCGGGCGTGGCGCACTTTGCCCACCTGGCGGGCATGGGCTTCGGCCTCATCCTCATCCTGTACTGGCGCGGCAAGCTGCCCTGGAAACCGCGCGAACGACTCTACCTGTAAGCTTGCGGGCAGGGGAATTGGGTTAGTTTCCGCCCGCTGCAGATCATTTTTGCTACCGCATGAACCCTCTCGTCGCCTGGTACAAAGGGCTGCCGCCGGTGCTGCGCGGACTCATCACCGCCAACGTGGTGATGTACGCGCTTTTCCTGTTCTTCTTTCAGTGGGTGGACGTGGCCCTCGTGGCCGCCCACCGGTTTCTGGCCCTCACGCCCACGCCCCTGGGCGTGCTCTACGCGCCGTGGACGGTGCTCACGTACGCCGTGACGCACCTGACGGGCGGGCTGGGCGGATTCCTCGACGTGCTGTTTGGCGTGCTGATTCTGGCGTGGGTGGGCGACGAGATGGAGCGGATGCTGGGCGGCGCGTGGCTGCTGGTCGCCTACTTCGTGGCGGCGCTGGGCGGCGCCCTCGCGGCGCTCGCCTTTGCCGCCGCCACGGGCGCGGGCTTTCCCTACGCCGGCTCGGGCGCCGCCGTGCTGGGCGTCATGATGGCGACGGCGACGCGCTACCCGCAGCGCGAAATCGGGCTGCTGTTCATCGGCGCCGTCCGGCTCATCTACGTCGTGTTCGGCTTTCTGGCGCTCACGCTGCTTTTGAGCGGGCGCGCGGGCCTGTTCCTGTTTGCCGTGCAGGCGGGCGGCGTGCTGGCGGCGTTTCTGTTCTCGCTCGCCGAAAAGCGCGGCGCCGACCTGCACTCGTGGGCGGGCAGGCTGGTGGGCAGCCGTTCGGGGCGGCCGCACCGTGCCGCGCCGCGCCGCGCCGAGGCCGCGCCGGCGCGCGTCGTCCCCATCGAGGCGGCGGCGCCGCGCCGCGCCCGCGCCACGCAGGCCGAGGTGGACCGCATTCTCGACAAGATCAGCGCCGAGGGCCGCGCCGCCCTCACCCCCGACGAGCGCCGCATCCTCGACGAGTACAGCCGCCGCTGAGTTTTGCCCATGCGCCTTTTCTTCCGTGGCCTGCTGGCGCTGCTGGACATCCTGCTGCTGGCTACCTTTGCCCTCGCCTATGCCGCCCGCTACGTCCGCCCGGACGGCACGTGGTGGTGGCTCCAGCTTATCGCCATCGGGCTGCCGTTTCTGAGCGTGCTCGTCCTCGCGGCAACGGTGGGCGTGCTCATCGCCCGCGTGCCGGGGCGGGCCGTGCACGTGCTGGCCGTCGTGCTCATCCTCGTCCGCTTTGGATGGCCCTTTGGCGGCGGCGAAAGGCAGCCCGGCGACCTGACGATTCTCACCTACAACGTGCCGCGCTACTACGGCAGCCTGGCGGACTCGGCGCGGGCCGCGCAGATCACCCTTTTCGTGAAGCGCCTCGACCCCGACGTGGTGGCCGTGCAGGAAGCCGGCGCCCTGACCGTCGGCGACACGGCGGTGATGTACAACCCGCAGATCGAGGGGCTTTCGCGGGCGCTGGGCTACCACGTCCGCTGGCCCTACGACAAGCCGTTCCACTCGGCGCAGAACAACGTCATGGCGCGCTTCGACGTGGAGCGGACGGAAAACCTGCGCCTGCAACTGGTGCCGGGGCAGGTCTATTCCGAGTTGCAGCGCGTGTATTTCCACTGGCAGGGGCGCGCTGCCGTGCTTTACAGCATCCACCTGCGCTCGTACGGACGGGCCAAGCCGTGGCGCGAGGGCAGCGCCCGCCTGTCAGACGTGCGCGCGTGGCGCCCGTACCTGCGCCAGTACCGCGACGCCATCCTCTACCGGACGGTCGAGGCGGACACGCTGCACGCCCTGCTGGCCCGCGAAACCGTGCCCGTCGTCGTCGCGGGCGATTTCAACTCGACGCCCCACAACTGGGTGCCGCGCCACGTGGCGCGGGGGCTGGGCTTGCAGGATGCCTTTCTGGAGGCCGGCACGGGCTGGGGCGGCACGTACCACACGCGCCTGCCGCTTGCGCGCATAGACTTCGTGATGGCCGGGCCGGAGTGGCGCGTCGCGCAGGCGCGCGTGCCCGACGTGGCCTTTTCCGACCACAAACCCCTCGTCGTGTCCCTCCGCTGGCGCGATCCGCCCCCCGCCGACACGACGCGCGCCGACACGACCGCCGCGCCCTGACGTGACGTGCTGCCAACCCCGGGCCTTTGCCTTTACGCAGCATGGCGCCGCCACACGTGGAGGTACCAGAACACGGGCGCGGCAAGCGTGGTGAGGCCGGTGAGGGCGACCGTCCAGCCCAGCCTCCACCCGAACCTCTTGCCGGGCATCCGAAGGGCGCGCAGCAGAAACACGAACATCACGGCAAAGCCCGTAAAAATGGCCAGCCCTGCCACGACCACGACGCGCTGCACGAGCGCCTCGTCTGCCGTGTGCAGCAGGGTGGGGCCGCGCAGCGCCAGAAAGGTGGTGGCGAGGGCGGGAAGCGTCGAGGCGACGCCGAGTGCGAGGCGAGCAGGCGTGTTCATGGCGGTAAAAAATGATTTCGCCAGTATCGGCGCGTCGGAGCCTGCTGTCAAGCGGGCGCGGCGGGGGCGGGCCCGTTGACGAATTGGCGAATTGGCCGCCGGGGCGTTCAACCTTTCGGGCGCCGCCACGTTGTGAGGGCGCATTTGCCCATTTCCAGCCCATGAAACGTCCTCGCCGCATCAGCCGCGCCGTCCACGTCGGCCCCGTCCAGGTGGGCGGCGGCGCGCCCATCTCGGTGCAGTCCATGACCACGTCCAAGACGCACGACGTGGAAAAGACGCTGGCCGAAGTGCGGCGCCTGGCCGACGCCGGCGCCGACATCGTGCGCGTGGCCGTGCCGCGCCCCGAAGACGCCGACGCGCTCGCGGCCATCGTCGCGGGCAGCCCCGTGCCCATCGTCGCCGACATCCACTTCAACCACCAGTACGCCCTTCAGGCCATCGCGGCGGGCGTGGCCAAGGTGCGCATCAACCCCGGCAACATCGGCAAGCCCGAGTGGGAGC
>CBDUCD010000098.1:0-9299 GCA_965365535.1 uncultured Rhodothermales bacterium
TGGTGTAATACGTCTGTTTACAGCCGCGCGAAGGTGCCTGTGACCTTTTGCGCGCCGGCGGTGAGGCGGAACAGGTACAGCCCCGGCGCGGCATCGGCGGGTTCGAGGGGCAGGCTGTGGCTGCCGGCGGCAAAAGCCTCGGCGTGGCAGCCGCGCCGCCGCCCCAGCACGTCGAACAGGCAGAGCTGCACGGCGGCGGGGGCGCCGAGGTGGAAGGCGAGGCGGGCGGCCCCGCGCGCGGGGTTGGGATAGACGCCGTCCACGCGCAGCGAGGCAGGCGGGGAATCCTGCCCAGCCGCCGTGGCGAGGAGACCGTTGCGGTAGAGCAGAAACCCGCCGGATGCCTCGCCCACGAGCACGTCCGCATCGCCGTCGCCGTCCACGTCGCCCAGCGCGGGCGCGGTGCCGGGCGGCAGGGGCGCGTCGGGATCGTCGGGCAGCAAGGGCTGGGGCGCGGCAAAAGCGGGCTGCACCGCCGTCCCCCTGTTGCGAAACCAGACGACGGCGCCCGGCTGGGTGCCCACGACCAGGTCGAGGCGCCCGTCGCCGTCCACGTCGCCCAGCGCGGGGGCGGCGTCGCGGGCGGTTTTTTCGACCAGCGTTTCCGTCGCCCGCGCAAAAACGGGACGGGCGCGGGTGCCCGTGTTCCAGAACAGGCTGACCTCGCCCGACGCCTGGCCGACGACGAGGTCGAGGTCGCCGTCGCCGTCCAGGTCGCCCAGCGCGGGGGCGGCGTTGCTGCCGGGCACACGGGCGATTTCTGCATCGCCGAGGGCAAAGGCAAACGGGCCGCTGCCGCGCCACCAGGCAATGCGCCCATCGAAGCCACCCACGACCAGGTCGGCCCGTCCGTCGCCGTCCAGGTCGCCCGGCGCGGGGACGGGCGCGTAGGGCAGCGGGCCGCCGAGCGCGAGGGGGTGCGGCACGAGGCGGGGCGCCTGCCGGGTGCCGGTGTTTTCCCACGCCACCAGGGCGCCCACCGTGCCCGTCGTGTCGGCGCGCGTGGCGGCGAGGAAATCGCCGTCACCGTCGCCGTCCAGGTCGGCCCACGCCCCCGCGCTGCCCGTGCCCACGTCGAGCGTCGGCACGAGGCGGCGCGTCTCGAGGGCGAGGCCGCCCGGCGTCCCGGCGAAAAAGTGGAGGTTGCGCGTGTAGCGCTGCGGGTCGCTGCCGATGTCGAAGCCGCCGGGGGCGCCGACGACGAGGTCGGCCCGCCCGTCGCCGTCCAGGTCGCCCCAGGCGGGGGCGTTGTAGCCGCCCGTGTGGAAGGCGGAGGTGGGAAACGTGTCCGTGGCGCGGGTGAAACGCGGGTAGGGGCAGGCGCCGTCGCCCGTGAGCAGGTACAGGCTGGAGGAGAAGAAATCGCCCCAGAGCACGTCCAGGTCGCCGTCGCCGTCCACGTCGGCCAGGGCGAGGTTGGTGGCGCCATGTCTGGCCGCGTCGGCCTTGCCGCTGACCGTCCCCACGATGCGGATGTTGCTGTAGTTGCGGAGGGGGGGCGCGAACAGGGGCAAGCCGTCGGGCGTGGCGAGGGCGGGGTAGAGCGTCAGCGTGCCGTCGAAGTTGGGCACGAGCAGGTCGGGCAGGCCGTCGCACGTCAGGTCGGCAATGGCAGGCAGGTTCTGCGGATCGTTTTCGACGGCGTCGCCCGCCGACGTTTGCACGGGCTGCCGGGCGAGGCGGTACAGGCCCGCGTCGTTGCGGTAGTAGCGGACAAGTCCGAAGGGTTCGTCGGCAAAGGCGTCGAGGTCGCCGTCGCCGTCGTAGTCGGTGAGGCGCACCCACTCGCCCACGTCCAGCCCGCCCCACCTGCCCGTCTGCCAGCGCAGCGCGCCGCCGGTCTGCCTGAAAAACATCAGCGCGCCCCGGTGCTCCTGCACGAACAGGTCGGCGTCGCCGTCGCCGTCCACGTCGAAAAGGGTGGGGCGCGGCGCGTCGAAGCCGCCCAGAAACGGCTCGGCCAGCAGGCCCTCGCCGTCGAAAACGGGAAACGGCGCGATTTCGCGGCTGAAGGGCTGCGCGAAAACGGGCGCGGCCAGCGCGAGGCCGAGAAAGAGGACGAGCGGGTACGCCATCTACATCGCGTGCGGCGCGTGGCCCAGCCCCGTCGGGTAGGCGCCCACCTCGACGGCCTGCCGCACGCGCCGCGCCGCCACGTCGATCACGACGAGCGTGCCGTCGCCGGGCGTGTGCACGGGAAACGTGCCCCGCGTGTTGTTGCCCGTCACGTACAGCGTCCGGCCGTCGGGCGAAAAGGCGCTGCCGTGCGGCTCGGCCAGCCCGTCGCCCCGGATGCGGGCCAGGGCGGTGCGCGTCGGCACGTCCACGAGCAGGACGGCGTCGTCGCCTTTCAGGGGGACGGCCAGCAGGCGCCCGTCGGGCGAGAACTGCGGGTGCCACGGCAGCGTGCCCGCCTCCATCTCGCCGAGCAGCGTGAGCGTGCCGTCGGCGTGGGGCTGGAGAAAGTAGAGGCGCCCGCCCGGCTCGCCCGTCACCACGAGCAGGCCGCCGCCCGGCGCCACGGCCAGGTGCCCCAGCGACGGCGCCGCCGTGCCGCCCGTGCCCGAGAACACGGCCTCGCCGCCCGCCGCGGGCAGCGCCGCCAGCCGGTTCTGGCTCAGCGAGGCGGTAAAGACGTGGCCCATCGCAAAGGCCAGCCCGTGCGGACGCGGAAACGCGACGTTGCGCCTGTCCACTTCCGTCATCGCCACGCGGTCTATGAAAACGACGGAGGCGGGCGGATTCACCGCCGTCATCGAGCGGCCCACGGCGAGGAGGTTGCTTGCCGGGTCGAGCACCATCATGCCCGGCGTCTCGACGGCGACGCTGCCCAGCACCCGGTTGTCGCGCGACAGCTTGACGACTTTGCCGTCGCCGATGAGGGACACGTACCACGCCCGCCCGCCGGGTTCGACGAGGGCGAAGTGCGGCTTGCACTGCGGGGAAAAGCCCAGCGCCACCAGGTCGAGGGTCGTCTCGACGCGGGCGCGCGTCGCGTTGAAAACGGTGACGGACGCGCCGTTCTGGTTGGTCACGTACAGCAGCACGTCGGGGCGGGCGTAGCCGGGGCCGCTGTCGCACGCGGCGGCGAGAAAGGGCAGCACGAGCAGAGGCAGCAGCAGGCGCATGGCGGTGGAAAAATCTTCAGCGGGCGTGGACGAACGGGCGCGTCTGCGACTGGCCGGCGCCCCACGCGCGGACGAAATAGACGCCGCCCGCGAGGCCGTCGGGCGCAAAGGCGAGGGGGTGCTGGCCCGCCTCGAAAACGCCGTCGGCGACGAGGGCCACGCGGCGCCCCAGCGCGTCGTACACGGCCACGCGCACGGGCTGCGCCTGGGGCAGGCCCAGCGTCAGCACGACGCCGTCGCCGCTGCGGCCCAGCCTGAAGCTGAACGCCTGGGGCGTCTCGCCGGAGGGGCCGCCGAGGGCGAGCACGGCGGGGCGCAGCACGAAAAGCCCCTGCCCGATGTCGCTCACGACGACGGTTCCGCTGGCGAAAAACGGGTACACGCTCCACAATCCCAGAAAGTCCGTCGGGCTGTCGGCAGCGGGGTAGGTGTCGAAAAAGGCGACTTCGCGCAGATTCGCGGGGTCGGACACGTCGAGAATGCGCAGGCCCGACGTGTAGTTGGCCTGAAAGCTGTAGTGCCCGCGCACGTACTGGTTGTGGTCAATGCTGCTGACCTCGCCCAGGTGGGCGTCGAGCAAAACGGGGCTGTCGAGCCGCAGCAGGTCGATGACGAGGGTGCGGGTGCGGGCCACGAAGCCGTTGCGCTCGTCGAGTTCGTCGTCGAGGAAAAAGTAGCGCTGGTCTTCGGACAGCCAGCCCTGGTGCGTGTACGCCGCCGCCGGGTACGAAAAGGTGGCGATGCCCGTGGGCGCGCCTTTGTCCGTCACGTCGGCGATGCTGAGGGCGTTTTCGTTTGCGGCGAGGCAGATTTCGCGGCCCGCGTAGCGCGCGTCCGGCCCCCGGTACACGACGCACTGGGCGTCGTGGGTGTAGCCGTTGCCGCCGCGCCCCGTGGCGGGGTCGTTGAAGCAGCCGGCGTACGTGGGCGCCGTGGGCTGGCGGACGTCGATGATGTGGAGGCCGAAGCCGCACGCCGGCCCGCCCATCGCGGCGCGGCTGCCGACGGCAAAGGCAAAGCCCGTCTCCTCGTCCACGACGAGGTTGTGCGCCCGGCTGATGCCGTCGTAGCGCGCCGTCTCGGCCAACAGGCGCGACGCGTCGGGCGCCAGGCCGCGCACCGTTGTCAGGTCGAACACCTGCATCCCCTGGTTCGACGCCTCGCTGACGACGAGGGCGTAGTGCCCGTACACCTTGATGTCGCGCCACGCCGAGGCGTTGCTGCCGGCGCTACGGGGCAACAGGCCGAGAAAGGCAGGCGCCGTGGGCCGCGTCACGTCCACGACGGCCATGCCGTCGGAGCGGCCCACGAGGGCGTACTCGCGCCCCGTTTCGGGGTCGGTCCAGCCCCAGATGTCGTTGAGTTCGGCGGCGCCCCCGGTGCCCACTTGCAGCGCGCCGCCCATCGCGGCGGTGGGCACGAAGGCCAGCAGGTCCACGTCTTTGCAGGCAAAGCCCGCCGCCGCGCCGTTTTCGCACCGAACGGGGCCGGCGGGGAGGGACTGGGCGGCGGCGGTGCCGGCCAGCAGCAGGAGGGCAAAAATCCATTGCAGGCGGTAGCGCACGGCGTGTATTCTCCGGGGGTTCGAGGGGGAAGGGGCGGCGGAGCGTGCGGTATCGCGCGCCCGCCCGTCCGTTCCACCCTGCCCCGCCAATTGCCCTCTGCCCGATGTCCGACCTCTCGCTGAACGGCCGCACCCTTTTCGTCACCGGCGGCTCCGCCGGCATTGGCGCCGCCATTGCCGAAGGGGCGGCGGCCCTCGGCGGCCGCCTGGTGCTGGCCGCCCGCCGCGCCGCGCCCCTCGAAGCTTTTGCAGACACGCTGCGGCGCGCCCACGGCGCCGCCGTCCACACCCTCGAACTCGACGTGCGCGACGCCCGGGCGGTGGAGCACGCCGTCGGCACGCTGCCGCCCGACTTTGCCGGCCTCGACGTGCTCGTCAACAATGCCGGCCTGGCCCGTTCGATGGTGGCGTCGTACGCCAACCCGGTAGCCGACATAGACGACATGGTGGACACCAACGTCAAGGGGCTGCTCTACGTCACGCGCGCCGTCGTGCCGGGGATGATCGGGCGGGGGCGCGGGCACGTGGTCAACATCGGCTCGACGGCGGGGCACGGCGTTTACGCGGGCGGCGTCATCTACTGCGCCACCAAGCGGGCCGTGCGCGCGCTTACCGAAGGGCTCAAGCTCGAACTCCACGGCACCCCCATCCGCGTCACGGCGGTGGACCCCGGCACGGTGGAGACGGACTTCAGCCTGGTCCGCTTCCGGGGCGACCAGGCCCGCGCCGACGCCATCTACGCCGACACGGTGCCGCTGCAACCGCAGGACGTGGCCGAGGCGGTGCTCTACGCCATCACGCGCCCGGTGCGCGTCAACGTCTCCGAAATCGTCCTCATGTCCACGGCGCAGTCGTCCCCGTCGCTGCTCGCGCGCGGCGCCGACGTGCCCGACCTCTCCGACCGCTAACGCCGCCTCCACCCGCCTCCGCCATGCGTTTGCTGCCCCTGCTGCTGCTGTTCTGCGCCACGGCCTGCCGCACCGCCGCGCCTGCCCTGCCGCCGCCCCCACCCGACGCCGACGTGGAGACGCTGCGGCTGGAAAACGAGCGCCTCCGCCGCCTGCTGGCCGTGGACGCGGGCGCCGACTGCCCGCCGGCCGAGCAGGCGCGGCGCGGCGAAACCGTCGAGGTGCTGCTGTCCGACCTGTTTTTCGAGAGCGGCAGCGCCGACCTCACGCCCGAGGGCCAGGCGCGGCTGGACGCGACGGCCCAGAAGCTGGCCCGCGACTACGCCGGGCGCACCGTCCGCGTCGAGGGCCACACGGACACGCAGCCCATCGGGCCGAGCCTGAAAGGGCGCTACCCGAGCAACTGGGAGCTGTCCGCCGCCCGCGCCGCCGCCGTCGCGCGCTACCTCGAAACGGCGCACAACCTGCCGCCGGGCCGCATGGAGGCCGTGGGGCTGGGTCCCTACGACCCCGTAGATTCCAACGCGACCGCCGAGGGGCGCGCCCGCAACCGCCGCGTCCGCATCGCCGTGCTGCCGTTCTAGGCGCCGTACTTTCGCCGCCCGCCGTTTTCCGCCTTTTCCCCACCCTCATGCGCCTGTTGCTGCCTGCTGCCTTTGCTGCCCTCGTGCTGGCCGGCTGCGCGGGCGGGCGCGTGGCGCGGGAGGAGCGCGCCTACGCCGCCCGCCTCGAAGCCGAGCGCGACGCGCTGCGCGCCGAACTCGCCGCCGAGCAAACGCGGGTAGCGGCGTACGCCGACTCGATCCGGTTTTACGACAGCATTGACTCGGGCGAGTACGACCGCCTGCTGCGCACGCTGCGCGACCGCATCGAAAGCCTCGAATTCCGCCTGGCCGGTGGGGGCGGCGGCGCGGGCACGCCGCTTTTCACGACGCCCGCCGACAGCCTGTTCGAGCCCGCCTCGGCCACACTCTCGGCCCCCGGCATGGCACGGCTGGACGGGCTGGCCGCCGCGCTGCGGCAGCACCCGGAGGCGACGCGCTTCCGCGTCGAGGGCCACGCCGACGCCTCGCCCGTGGGGCCGAGCCTGCGCGAGAAGTTTCCCTCCAACTGGGAGCTGGCCGCGCAGCGCGCCGCCGCCGCCGTCCGCTACCTCGTGGCCGCCGGGCTCGACGCCGCGCGCTTCGAGGTGGCCAGTCGGGGCGACGTCGAACCCATCGCCCCCAACACCACGGCCGAGGGGCGCGCCCGGAACCGCCGCATCGTCGTGTACGCGCAGTAGGCCCGCTCCATAACAACGCACCCATGCAGACGAATCGCCCCGCCGTCCACGGCATCCACCACGTCACCGTCGTCGCCGGCGACGCGCAGCAGAACCTCGACTTTTACACGGGTGTGATGGGAATGCGGCTCGTCAAAAAGTCCATCAACCAGGACGCGCCGGGCACCTACCACCTGTTCTACGCCGACGCCGCCGGCACGCCGGGCACCGACCTGACGTTTTTCCCGTGGCCGGATCTGCCGCGCGCCCGGCGCGGGGCGGGCCAGATTGCCCAGGTGCTGCTGGCCATCCCGACGGGCAGCATGGACTACTGGCAGGCGCGGCTGGACGAGAAAGGCGTCGCCACGGGCGCCGCCGAGACGCGCTTTGGCGAAACGCTGCTGCCCTTCGAGGACCCGCACGGCCTCGCCCTCGCGCTTGTCGAAACCGGCGATGCGCGGCCTTTCGTGGCGTGGGAGAAAAGCCCCGTGCCCGCCCCCTACCAGGTGCGCGGCCTCCACGGCGTGCGGCAGTGGGTGCGCGCCCTCGCACCAACGGAAACGCTGCTGACCGGCGTGATGGGCTTCACGAAGCAGGGCGAGGAGGACGGGTGGCACCGCTACGCCGCGGGCGCCGGCGGCTCGGGCACCTTTGCCGACGTGCGCGTGGTGACGGAGCGGCCCGGCGGCGGCGGCACGGGCGGCGTCCACCACGTCGCCTGGCGCGTGGCCGACCGCGCCGAGGAGGACGCGCTCCGCGATGCCCTCGAGGGCGTCGGCCTTCACCCCACGCCCTCCATTGACCGGTTCTGGTTCGAGTCGGTGTATTTCCGCGAGCCGGGCGGCGTCCTGTTCGAGCTGGCGACGGACGGGCCGGGCTTCGCGCGCGACGAAAGCCCCGACACGCTGGGCGAGGCCCTCATCCTGCCGCCGTGGTTCGAAGGGCGCCGCGCCGAAATCGAAGCCGGCCTGCCCCCTCTCACGATGCCCGCGCTGTAACGCTGCCCTCAATCATCCCGCCTGCTGCATGGACCACACGCCCCGCCTCTTTACCGGCCCTGAGGGCTTGCCCTGCCTCGCGCTGGCACACCCCGACGGCAGCCGGGCCGAAATCTACCTGCACGGCGCGCACGTGGCGTCGTGGCAGCCGGCGGGCGGGGGCGAGGCGCTGTATCTCAGCCCGCGCGCCCGTTTTGGCGAGGGCGAGGCCATCCGCGGCGGCATCCCCGTCATCTTCCCGCAGTTTGCGGACAGGGGGCCGCTGCCCAAGCACGGCTTTGCCCGCACGCAACCGTGGACGTGGCTGGAGCGCGAAGGCAGCGCCACGCAGGCCGTGCTGGAGCTTCGAGATTCGGCGGACACGCGCGCCCTCTGGCCCTACGCCTTCCGCGCCCGCCTCGCCGTCGCGCTGGAGGCCCGCAGCCTGGCCCTGGCGTTTTCCGTCGAGAACACGGGCGCCGCGCCGTTCGCCTTTACCGCCGCCCTCCACACCTACCTCCGCGTGGCCGACGTGCGGCAGGCCGCCCTGCGCGGGCTGGAGGGCGTGACGTACCGCGACCGCGGCGCGCAGACGCAGCAGCCCGACCCGTCGCCCGTGCTGACGGTTACCGGCGAAACCGACCGCCTCTACCTCGACGCGCCGCCTGCCGTCGAGGTGGAAGGCGGCGCCGGCGGGCGACGTTTCGCGGTCGAGAAAACGGGCTTTGCCGACTGGGTGGTGTGGAATCCGTGGCAGGCACTTTCCGCCGCGCTGCCCGACCTGCCGGACAGCGGCTTTCTCGAAATGCTGTGCGTGGAGGCGGCGCAGGCGGGCACGCCCGTGGCGCTGGCGCCCGGCGAGGCGTGGCAGGGCACGCAGCGCGTATCGGTGGCGGGCTGAGCGCTTTTACAACCCGAACAGGTCGGCGGTCTTGGGCGGCGGCGCCAGCCCGAAGTGCTCGTAGGCCCGCAGCGTCGCCACGCGCCCCCGGCTCGTGCGCTCGAGAAACCCTTCCTGGATGAGATAGGGTTCGTACACTTCCTCGAGCGTGCCCGCGTCCTCGCCCACCGACACGGCCAGGTTGCCCAGCCCCGTCGGGCCGCCGCCGAACTTCTCGATAATGGTGAGCAGGATGCGCGTGTCCATGTCGTCGAAGCCGCGCTCGTCCACGTCGAGGGCGTTGAGGGCGCCGTCGGCGATGGCGCGCGTGATGCGCCCGTCGCTCTGCACCTCGGCAAAGTCGCGCGTGCGGCGCAACAGCCGGTTGGCGATGCGCGGCGTGCCCCGGCTGCGGCGGGCAATTTCGTAGGCCCCCTCGGCGTCTATCTCGACGCGCGACAGCGCCGCCGACCGCTCGACGATCTGCTGGAGCAGGTCGGCGCTGTAGTAGTCGTAGCGGAAGTCAATGCCGAAGCGGGCGCGCATGGGCGCCGTCAGGAGTCCCTTGCGCGTCGTCGCGC
>CBDUCD010000099.1:0-9248 GCA_965365535.1 uncultured Rhodothermales bacterium
GACGCCGACGGCTTCGTGGTCGCCTTCGAGCTGCGCTACTACGCCCAGGGCGACGCGCCCGGCCCGTGGATTCGCACCAGTCGGCAGGACACGGTGCTGGTGCTGCCCGTGCGCGGCCAGAGCACGGCCAACGTGGCCGTCGAGGTGCGCGCCATTGACAACGACGGGGCCGTGGGATTGCCCGCGCGGACGGTTTTCCCCATCCGCAACGCCCCGCCGACGCTGGCGCTTTCGCGCTTCGAGCGCCCGCCCGACACGACGTTCACCATTGCCACGTTTGCCTTCGACGCCCGCGACCCCGAGGGCGACGACAACCTGGCCGCCATCGAAGTCGCCCTCAACGACACCGCGCAGACCTTTACGCTGCCCCCTTCGGCGCGCATCATCACGCTCGTGGGCGGGGTCAACCGCGCCGACGCCGGCCAGACCATCGCCGACGCGCAGGTGTACCTGGGCCGCACGTTCCAGTCCGCCGGCGTAACGCTGCCCGGCCTGCGGCTCGACGCCGACAACGTGCTCTACGTGCGCGCCGTGGACCAGGCGGGCGCCAAAAGCGCCCTGGCCCGCTACCCCGCCGAAAACGCCGCCGACGCCCGCTGGTACGTCAAAAAGCCGCGCGCGCGCGTCCTTCTCGTCAACGACTTCCGCCGGCAGTCGGCGCCACTCGTGCTGGCGTGGCACGCGAACCTGCTGCGCGAGCAGACGGGCGAGGCGCCCGACGTGTGGACGATCAACACGCCCTACACCACGGGTTCGACGGGCAACGTGGGCCGCTCGCCGCTCGTGGGCGCGACCGCCGAGCCGTGGCTGGCCGAGACGATGGCGCTTTACGACCACATCTACTGGGTGGCGACGGCCTCCACCAACAGCGCCGCGCTCAACAACCTGCCCTTCGTGGTGCCGTCGCTCGACAAGTTTTTCGAGGCCGGCGGCACGATGCTCGTCCACTCGCCCGTGTCGCTGCCGCCCTCCGATCAGATCGAGGAAAACCTGAACAACCCGGCGCTTTTCCTCCTGCCCATCTCGGGCCTGGCGCTCCTGCCCGACTCGCTGCGGCCCGCCCTCAACCTCTCGACAGGCGCCGACGTGGTGCCGGCGCAGCCCCTGCCCGGCGGCGCCGCCCTGCCCGCGCTGCGCGCCCGCAGCTTCGTGGCGACGGCCCTGCCCTTCGACGCGTCGGGTACGGGCCTCGTGCCCCTCTACCGCGCCGCCTTTACCTACCGCACCACGGCGGCTTTTGGCAACCGCAGCGGCCTGTGGACGGGCGCCTCCGTCGTGGCGGCGATGCGGCTCGACGCGCAGGGGCAGCCCAGCGTCGGCTTCATGGCCCTGCCCCTCGTCAACGAGTCCACGGGGCAGCCCATTTTTACCGGTGCCGACGGCGCGCCCGGCGCCGCCGCCGACGCCGTCCGTCTCATGCTCCAGAGTCTGGGCTTCTGATGCTTTCACGCTTCCACTTTTCGCGCCTGGCAGCGGCCGCAGCCCTGCTGCTGACCGTTTTCGCCCCCGACGCCCTCGCGCAGGGGCGGCTGCGCGGCACCGTCACCGACGCCGCCACGGGCGAGCCCCTCATCGGCGTCAACATCATCGTCGTGGGCACCACGCGCGGGGCGGCGACGGACTACGACGGGCGCTACGACTTTCCCGGCCTGCGGGCGGGCACCTACAACGTCCAGTTTTCCTACATCGGCTTCGAGACGACGCTGTTCACCGAGATCGCCGTCCGCAATGGCGAGACGACGACGCTGGACGTGCCCTTGCGCGAAGCCGTGCTCTCGACCGAGGACGAGGTCGTCGTCGTGGGCGAGCGGCCCCTCGTGGACGTCGAGGGCGCGCAGAGCAATACCGCCGTCTCGCGCGAGCAGATCGAGGCCGCGCCCGTGCGCAGCGTCGAGGCCGTCGTGGCCCAGCAAAGCGGCGTCGTGGCCGACCCGACGGGGCTTTACATCCGTGGCGGACGCGCGAACGAGACGGGCTACGTCGTGGATGGCGTCTCGGCCCAGGACCCGCTTTCGGGCACGGGCTTCGGCCTCGACCTGGGCACGAACGCCTTTGCCGAAGTCGAGGTGACGACGGGCGGGCTGGGCGCCGACGTGGGCGACGTGACGAGCGGCGTCGTGAGCGTGCGCACCCAGGAAGGCGGCGACACGTTTGCGGGCACGTTCTCGACCAAGCGCGACGACTTCGGCTTCAACCGCGACTGGAACTCGAACTTCCGCGAGGAGACCTACGAGGCCAGCCTCGGCGGCCCCATCGTAAAGGGCAAGCTGCGCTTTTTCACGTCCGCCCAGGCCCAGCTCGCCGACGGCTTCACGCGCCGCGTCGAGGGCCTGGCCACCACGCCCGGCAGCGACGCGGCGACGGTTTCGACCGTTCCGGGGCAGCTCCGCTCGTCGCTCGTGGACGGCACGTTCTGGATGCCGCGCGCGGCCAACCGGTGGAGCGGACTTGCCAAGCTCACCTACGACGTGCGGCCGGGCGTCAAGGTGCAGGCGAGTTTCCAGCGCTCGCTTACCGTCAACCAGAACACCCGGATGCTTCAGGTGACGGGCAACGACGCCGTGATCGCCCCCGGCTTCCAGTACGCGTTTCTGCTCCAGCCCGACAACGCCAACACGTACACCCACGACACCAACCTGGGCTACGCGCGCCTGTCGCACGTGGTGACGGGGCGCTCGTTTTACGAGGTGCAGGTGTCGCGCCTGTTCACGCGCCTGCGCGCCGACGCCAATGGCCGCGACTGGCGCCCCGACGTGGTCGAAAGCGAACTCGACCCCGAGAGCCTGCCGGGCTATCCGGGCAACATCTACACCGGCCCCAACGGCCTGCCGCCCGACCCCAACAGCCTGTTCATTCTGCCCGGCACGGGCTTTTACAACAATGGCGGCATTGCCACGCGCTGGCACGACCACTACGCCGAGGAGTGGACGCTGCGCGCCATGTACACCCTGCTTTCCGCCGACCGCACGTGGCGCCTGGAGTCGGGCTTCGAGCACAAGCGCAACGACTACCAGTGGATAGACATCGTGCGGCCCTGGGTGGGCGCGCCCATCATTACGGCGGGCGGCGACACGACGGCCTCGAACCGGCTGGGCGCCTCGTCCGACATCTGGCGCGTGCAGCCGCAGCGCGGCGCCCTTTTCACGACGGGTCAGGTGCGCTACCGCGGCCTCATTGCCAACCTCGGCTTCCGCTTCGAGTACTGGGCGCCCGGCAAATACGTGGACGACCTGGTCGAAAACCCGGCGGCGCCCATCCTGCCCACCATCCGCCAGAGCTACCGCGACGGGACGGTCAAAATCCTCGGGCTGCGCTACAAACACCGCCTCTTGCCCAAGCTGCGCGTGTCGTTCCCCGTGCGCGAAAACCAGGTGCTCTACTTCAACTACGGCCACTCGACGCGCCTGCCGCACCCGACGTTCGTCTATACCGGGCTCGACCCGTTCTACCAGGACCGCTCCTTTTTCGCCGACCTGGGCAACCCCGACCTCGACCCCGAGGTGGACATCTCGTACGAACTGGGCCTCAAAAACCAGATCACGAGCAACGACGTGCTCAGCCTGACGGCGTTCTGGCGCGACAAGTACGACTTCATCACCGTCGAGGACGTGGTGATTCGGGACGCGTCGGGCCGCGAAACCGTCCGCGCCTTCCGCGTCAACGGCGACTTTGCGCGCGTGCGCGGCGTCGAGGCCAGCTACCTCAAACGCATCGGGCGCGGCTTCCAGGGCCAGCTTTCGGGGTCGTTCTCGCGCGCGACGGGCCTTTCCTCCACCAACAACGACGCCCTCGCCGACTACCTGCAGCGCGGCAACGTGGACAACTCGGTCGAGACGCCCCTCGCCTGGGATCGCCCGCTCGACCTCAAGGCGTCCGTCACGTTTTCGCGCGGCAGCGAGGCGCCGCTCTGGGGCATCCCCGGGCTGCGCCGCTACCGGCTCTACCTCGCCACGACGTTCCGCTCGGGGCAGCGCTACACGCCCGTCGTCTATACGGGCCAGGCCACCAACCCCATCACGGGCGAGCGCGACTGGCGGCCCCTTTACGAGACGGCGCAGGCGCCCGAAAAGCGCTACAGCAAAATCGGCGCGCCCTGGTGGTGGTTCGACCTGAGCCTGCAACGCACCATCCCCGTGCTGGGCAGCAGCGTCGCCCTTTCACTTGAAATCACCAACCTGTTCGACCAGCGCAACAGCATCATCGTCAACCCGACGACGGGCAAGGCTTACCCCGAGGTGGAGCCGGGCACGGACTTCACGACGCTGCGCGGCAACCGCGACTACGACGTGCCCTCGGGCACCCGCGACCCGCGCTACGACGACCCGCGCAGCTCGGGCCTGCTGCCGCTCAACCCGGCGCGCTTCCTGCCGCAGCGCCACGTCGTCTTTGGATTGTCGTACCGATTTTAGTCGTGAGATACACGTCATCCGTCACGGGTCATTTGATATGGGATGGAGAAGTTCAAGAGGCTGATGACCCGAACCAGTATCAAATGACTACTAACAAATGACCTGCTCGCCCATGCGCGCTTTTACCTTCCTGATCCTGCTGCTGGCCGCCGTGCCGGGCCGCGCCCAGGTGCTGCCCTCCTTCGGGAGCGACCGCGCGGGGACGGTGGGCTTCCAGTTTCTCAAGCTGGCCTCCGACCCGCGCACCATCGCCCTCGGCCAGGCCGTCACGACCACGGCCACGGACGCGTCGGCGCTGCTGGGCAACCCGGCGCTGGCGGCCCAGGCAGGCGTATTCCAGGTGGGCGGCGCCCGCACGACGTACTACGAGGGCGGCCTTTTCACGACCAGCTTTCTGGCCGCCACCTACCCCGCCGGCACCTTCGCCTTTGGCCTCGCCCTCCAGACGCTCGACTCGGGCGAGATGGACGTGACCGACGAGTTCCACCCCGCTGGCACGGGCGAGGCGTTCCGGTTCGTGGACGTGGCCGCCGGCCTGACCGTCGCGCAGCGCCTGACCGACCTGTTCTCGTACGGCGTGACGGCCAAAGTCGTCCACGAAGCCACGGCGGGGCTGACGACGACGACGGGCGCGCTCGACCTGGGCGTGTACTACGCCGTCGGCACCACGGGCGCCCGGCTGGGCGTGGCCATCCGCAACTTCGGCGTGGACGCGCGCCCGCGCGGGACGCTGGCCCGCACCCGGCTGGGCGAGGGCGAGACGGTCGAAAAAGACTTCGAGACCATCACCCTGCCGACGACGTTTCTGCTCGGCCTCTCCTACGACGCCTGGACGCGCGGCGACCACGCCGTCGTCGTCTCGACGCAGCTTTACCGCCCCAACGACAACGCCGAGAGCCTGGGGCTGGGCGCCGAGTACACCTTCCGCGACCTGCTCGTGCTGCGCGGCGGCTACCGGCTGGGCGTCGAGGAGTACGTGGCCTCCTTTGGCGGCGGCCTCAACGTGGCGGCGCTGGGCGCCCGCACCCGCGTGGACTACGGCTTTACCCGGCTGGCGCGGCTCGGCAACGTCCACAGCGTCGGGCTCAACCTCTCGTTTTAAGCAAGGCGTGATGCGATATTTTCTCGTGCTGGCCCTCGTGGCCCTTGCCGGCTGCGACCTCTTCGGCGCCAAGTCCGACCCGACGACGGACGACATTTTCGACGAAGGCCGCTCCGACCCTTCGGCGGTGGACGTGGTGGGGTACGTGGCCGTGCAGCCCTTTTTCCAGGCGTCGCTGGCCCCCAGTGGCCGCCTCGACGCGCCGACCGACGTGGCCGTGGGCTTCGACGAGTTCGTGTACGTGACCGACGCGCAGGGCCTGCACGTGCTCGACCGCGCCGGGCGGCCCCAGGCGTTCGTGGGCACCCTCGCCGGGCAGCCCCTGCGCGAGGCGTCGGCGGTGGTGCAGGACCGGCGCTTCCACGTGTACGTGACGGCGCTGCGCGACACGACCGTCGAGGGCCGGCAGCGCCGCCTGCCCGTCGTGTACCACCTCTCGGGCCTGACGACGGGCGCCCCTGCCGTCGAGGACGTCATCTGGCATCCTTTCGACGACCTCAACCGCCGCCTCATTTTGCGGCAGCCCCAGGACTTCGACGAGCAGGTGCGCTTTACCGGCGTGGCCGTGCTGGCCGACAACCGCATCTACGTCTCGCGCATGGGGCCCGTGGGCGGGCCCGTGCTGTCGCAGCTGCCCGCGCCGCTCAACACCATCATGCTGTTCAGCCCCGACGGGGCCAACATCACGAACGTGACGGCGCTTTCGGGCACGCGGCCCAGCCTGACGAGCAGCGTCAACCCGACGGCGGTGCTGACGCGGGTGCAGCCGCCGCAGCAGAGTGGCTTCCTGAACAGCCTCGACTTTTTCGTCGCCCAGTCGCCTTTCCCCCTGGCCGACATGCCCGCGGGTACGGAGCAGCAGCGCGCCGTTTCCTACCCCGTGCTCTCCATCCGCGTCGTCGAAACCAGCGACGGCATCTCGTACCTGCCCAACATCGAGTACCTCGCCGCCGCGCAGGGCGCCGACACGACGCGCGGACGCCGCTTTCTCTACACCCCGTACCGCTTTCTCAACCCGTCCGGCCTGGCCTACGCCGCCGACGGCACGGGCTACCTGTTCGTGACCGACACCGGCACGGACAGCCTCTACGTGTTCAACGCCAATGGCATCGAAGGGGTGGCGCCGCCGCCGGGCAGCCGCGACGCGCGCCCCGTCGTGGTGTCGTTCGGGGGTCAGGGAGCCGCCTCGCTCCAGTTCCGCGACCCGTCGGGCGTGGCCTATTTCCGGCGGACGGTGTACGTGGCCGACCGGGGCAACAACCGCATCTCGCGCTTCCGCCTCAACACCGACCTCGAATAAACCGCTGGAACGGGCCTCTCGGGGCCGAGTAACCGCAGCGCCATGCCCGCCCAGCCCATGACCTGCGACACGCGCGCCGCCGAGGATTCCATTGCCGACCTGATTCGCCGGGCAGAAGCCGGGGAAGAAGTCGTCATCACCCGCGATGGCAAGCCGGTGGCACGGCTGGTTCCCGCCCTCGAAAACGCCGCTACACGGCGCGGCGGCGCGTGGCGGGGACGCGTCCACGTGGCCCCTGACTTTGACCGGCTCTCAGACGAGGAGCTGCGCCGCTTCGAATCCGGCGATCTGCCGTGACGCCCCTGCTGCTCGACACCCACGCGCTGCTGTGGTGGCTCGCATCGCCCGAGGTGCTCTCGGAAAAAGCACAGGCGCACCTGGCATCGGTCGAGACGGAGGTTTACGTGAGCGCCGCGTCGGCCTGGGAGATCTCGATCAAAAAGGCGCTCGGCAAACTGGCCGCGCCGGACGACCTGCTGGCGCAGATTGCAGCCGAAGGGTTCATTCCGCTGCCCGTGCGTATGGAACACGCCCTCGCGGTGGCAGACCTCCCCCTTTTCCACCGCGACCCGTTCGACCGGCTGTTGATCGCACAAGCCAGGCTCGAAAACCTGCTGGTCGTAACCCGGGACCCGGCTTTTCATTCCTACGACGTGCGCGTGCTGCCCGCCTGATGAAAAAGAAGCGGCAGGCCCGCGTGTGCAGACCTGCCGCCGGGGCGAGGGAGTTCGTATGCAGCGCCGTCAGTCGGCCAGCCCGTAGGCAGCCTTTACCTGGTTCCAGTCCGTCAGGTCAACGCCGGCTTTGCCCGAATACACGTCGGCGTCGATGATGACGAGTTTGACGAGCCGGTCGGGCAGCGCGCCGAAGTTGACCTGGTCGGTCGAGGCTTCGTAAAAGAGTTCGAGAAAGCGCGTCTCGAAGGCGTAGCCCAGCGTAAGGGTGTAATCCACGGCGGGGAGGTCGGGGTTTTCGATGCCGAAAGTGTAAGGCATGGCCGTCCACGTGTCCTGGTCGCGGAAAAAGCACAGGATGGCGCCGCCCGCCGCCACGCGCGGCGCGATCTCCGGCACGTCGAACTGCACCGACGCGAAGGGGCCGCGCACGCTGGCGTCGCGCATCGAAAAGTTGAAGTTGATGGCGCGCACGCGCGCGGGCTCGCCCGTGGTGTCGCACGCGGCGACGAGGGGCAGCAGGGCGAGGGCGAGCAAAAGGGGCCGGGGCAGATAACGCTTGTTCATGGCAGTGGAGGCGAAAAGTGAAAGGGTGAGGGCCACGCCGTTCTTCTCCAAACGCCCTGCCATTCCAGTCGTCCGCCCAGCGCGGGCGCGTCGCCGCGGGGCGATGCTCGCCATCCGCGCCGTGCCGAACGGCCCGTCCCGACGCCCCTCTCGAATCAAAAAGGTCAGCGTTCGTCTTTGTAAATAAAGACACTTACGTTGCCCTCTTCGTCAATGAAGCCGCGGTACATGCCGGGCGTGTTGAAGGGCATGGCCACGTGGCCTTCGCGGTCGAGGGCAATGACGCCGCCCGTACCGCCGAGGGCGTCGAGGCGTCCCATGACGACGGCATTGGCGGCCTCTTTTAGCGACAGTCCGGCGTAGCGCATCATCGAGGCGATGTCGTGGGCGACGACGCCGCGGATGAAGTACTCGCCATGCCCCGTCGCCGAGACCCCGCACGTCTCATTATCGGCGTACGTGCCCGCGCCGATGATGGGCGCGTCGCCCACGCGGCCCCACTTTTTGCCCATCATGCCGCCCGTGGACGTACCTGCCGCGAGGTTGCCGGCGGCGTCGAGAGCTACGGCGCCGACCGTCCCGTACTTCTCGCCGCCCACGGCGTAGGGGTCGGATAGGCGCGGGTCGTAGCCCGTTTCGCGCTGCCGCTGGAGCATCTGCCGGAGCTGCTCGCGGCGCTCGGGCAGGATGAAGTAGCTGTTCTCGACCTGTTCGAGGCCCTGCTCGCCCGCAAACGTCTCGGCCCCTTTGCCCACCATCATCACGTGGGGCGAGTATTCCATGACGCGGCGCGCCAGCGCGATGGGCGATTTCACCGTCGTCACGCCCGCGACGGCGCCGGCGGCCAGCGTCTGCCCGTCCATGATGGAGGCGTCGAGTTCGGCTGTGCCGGCATCCGTGAGGACGGCGCCGACGCCCGAGTTGAACAGGGGCGAGTCCTCCATCGTCTGGATCGCCGCCACGACGGCGTCGAGGCTGGCGCCGCCGTTCTGGAGCACGCCGTAGCCCGTGCGGAGGGCGTTTTCGAGGGCAGCGCGGTACTGGGCCTCGCGCTCCGCCGTCATGTTCTCGCGCAGGATGGTGCCCGCCCCGCCGTGGATGACGAGCACGACGCGCGGCGCGGGCTGGGCGGCAAGGGGCAGCGCGGCAAGCAGCGCAAAGGCAAAGGGGAGCAGGCGTAGCATGGCGATGGGGTG
>CBDUCD010000100.1:0-9208 GCA_965365535.1 uncultured Rhodothermales bacterium
CAGCGTTTATCGGCGCGCTCGAAAAGGTGGCCGTCTCGTACAACGAGATGGGCATCTTCCCGTGATTAGGGGCGGGGCGTGCGGGCGTGTTTCATGGCGAGCAGGTTGGAGGCCCGAAGGGATGGGCGGCGGAGGCTACCGACCACGCTACCGCACCACGAAGGGCTGAACCACCGGGCCGCCGTTTGCTTCGAGGGGCGGGTCGAGGGGGCCGCTGCCAAACTCGAACGCGCCAATCTCGCCCGTATCGTCGTGGAGCATGGCGTAGAGCGTCGTGCCGGGCGCGACGTGGGCCGCGAGCCCGACCGGCACGCGCCGCGTGGTGCCGTGCTGGACGAATGCCACGCCCAGCACGGTCGCAGCGTCCGGCTCCCCACCCGCCGCGGCGGGATGAATCACCACCCACGCGTCGGACTCGACCCGGGCCTCGGCGATCATCACGACCCTGCCGACGAGGGCGGGCTCGGCCACGCGCAGGGCGGGCGCGCCGGGCACCGGACCGGTCTTTTCCGCCGACCCGCCCTCGACGGCGGGCACCGAGGGCTGAAGGGGCGCCGCCGCGTGGTCGAGGCCGTCCAGGTCGGCGATGAGGGCCTCCATCTCGGCAATCTCGCGGCGCTGCGCCAGGATGATCTCGTCGGCGAGGCGGCGCACGCGGGGGTCGGAAATGCGGGCGCGCTCGCTGGTCAGGATGGCGATGGAGTGGTGCGGAATCATCGCCTTCATCCACGCCACGTCGCCCACCGTGGCCTGGCTGCGCGCCAGCAGCAGCGACGCCACGAGCACAGCAGCGCTGCCGGCGAAAATAGCGAGGTTCTTCTTTTTGTCTTTGTACATGCCCTGCATGAACGCCAGCATGACGAGGGCCATCGCGGCGCCCATGTAAAGCGCCATCCACGCGCGCGTCTGGCTCCACCACACGTGGCTGAAGGCGTAGGCGGTGGAGTACATGAGGGCAAACATCACCACCGTCGAGGTGACGATCATGGCGAGGAAACGCTTGTAGGACATGGCGCGAAAGGGTGAAGGGGGGAAACGGGTGCGCCATCTTACCGCGCCCGGCAGGCTGCCGCGCCCTCCCCGACCTTAAAACGCCTTCAGGTTGGCCTCTCGGCGGCGTGGAGGTACCATAACGTTGCGCCGTGCGCCGCACCCGCCTCGCGCTGCCTACGAGGACGAAGTGCCCTTCCGGGGCGCGCGTGGGAGCCACACGGCAAAGCGCGATCCGCGCCCCGGGCCGCTGCTGCTCGCCTCGACACGCCCGCCGAACGCCTCGACGACGGCCTGCACGATGGCCAGCCCCAGCCCGCTCCCTGCCTGCGCCTGCACTGCCGCGTCGTCCGAGCGGTAGAAGCGGTCAAACAGGCGGTCGGCCTCGCCGGGGGAAAAGCCCGCGCCGGTGTCCTCGACCGAAAAGCCCGCGCGGCCCTGCTGCGTTTCCAGGCGCACCACGACGTGCCCGCCCGCGGGCGTGTACTTGAGGGCGTTTGCGATGAGGTTGTCCACGACTTCGGCAAGCGGTCCCGCCTGGGCCATGACCGCGAGGGCGGGGCCGGCCTCCACGTCCAGGGACACGCCGCGCTCGGCGGCAAGCGCCTGGAGGCGTGCGGCCCGCTCGGCGACGAGTTCGTAGAGATCGAGGCAGTCGCCGGGCTGCGGGCTCAGGGCTTCGGCGCGGGCGAGGCGCAGCAGGTCCTGCACGATGCTCGTCATGCGCGCCACGTCGATCAGGGCCTGCCGGATGACCTCGCGGTAGGCGGGCGCGTCGCGCTCGCGGCGGAGGGCGACCTCGGCTTCGCTGCGCAGCGTGGCCAGGGGCGTGAGCAGCTCGTGGGCGGCGTTGGCCGTAAAGCGCCGCTCGCGCTCGACGGAGCGTTCGAGCCGGTCGAGCAGGCCGTTGAAAGTCTCGGCCAGCTCGGTCAGCTCGTCGCGCGGGCCGAAGTCGGCGGGCAGGCGCGCCGACAGGTTGCCCGAGCCCATCCGCCCTGCCGCCACGGTCATCGTCGAGACGGGGCGGAGGGTGCGCCGGGCCAGCCACCACCCCGCCACGAGGGCAAAGGCCATGCTGAGCGCGACGCCCAGCACCAGCGTCAGCCGGAGGCGGTGGAGTTCCTGGTGGAGCGACCACTCGAAGCCCGTCAGTTCGAGCCACCCCACGAGCGGCGCCCGGGGGTGGGCGCGGAGGGGCACGTAGCGCGTCCGCGCGGGCAGCCCCGCCCACGTCACGCTTGCCGAAGTCCGCTCCGTGCCCGCTGGGACGGCGACGGGCAGCGGCGGGTACGCGGAAAAGTTGGGGCTCTGGTAGCGGACGCCGCCGCCGGGCGTCAGCAGGCGCACGTACGTGCCGTAAACGCCTTCGGAGCGGTACGCCACCGACGTGAGCGCGTCGAGCCCTTCAAAGCGCGGCCCCTTTTCGTCCGCGGTGACAAACGGCAGCAGCTCGCGCTCCTCGTGCGTCAGGTGACGGTCGAAATCGCGGTGGAGGGCGAGGTGGAAACCGGTGTAGCAGAACACAGCAAAGCCGCTCAGCAGCAGCAGCAGCGTCAGGCCGTACCACAGCGTCAGGCGCAGCGAGATGGGAAGTGGCACGCGCATCACGGTAGTGGGGTCGCCAGGGCAAGGCGGTACCCCACGCCCCGCACGGTCACGATGGTGGGCGCCGCAGCACGAGCCTGCCGCTCGGCGTCGGCGAGTTTCTGGCGCAGGCCTGACACGGTCACGTCGAGGGCGTTGTCGGAGAGGTAGAGCGCGTCGCCCCACACGCGCTCGGCAATCACGGTGCGCGACAGCACGGCATCGGGATGGGCCAGCAGCAGGGCCAGCAGGGCGTACTCCTTGGGGCGCAGGTTGAGCAGGAGGGGCGCCCCCGTCCCCCCCAGCGTGACGCGCCGCGTGTGGGTGTCGAGCCTGAGCGCGCCCGCGTGGAGAACGGGGTCGTGGGCTGCCAGCGGCGGGCGGCGCAGCAGCGCCCGGAGGCGTGCCACGAGTTCCTCGAAGGCAAAAGGCTTGGCGAGGTAGTCGTCGGCGCCGGCGTCGAGGCCCGCCACGCGGTGTTCCAGGTCGCCCAGCGCGGTAAGCATCAGAATGGGCTCGGGGCGCCCTGCCGCCCGCAGCGCCTCGACGATGGAAAGCCCGTCGCCCAGGGGCAGCCGCCAGTCGATGACGAAAGCGTCGTAGGCGTTGGCGAGCGCGCGCGCCTGGCCCTGGGCCGCGTCGGCAGCGTGATCCACGATGTAGCCTTCCTCCTCCAGGCCCCGCTGGAGCGACGCGGCCAGGCGCAGTTCGTCTTCGATGAGGAGAATCCACATGGGAGCGGGGCGCTGACTGAGCGGGGCGCTGACGACGGCAGGATACAAACGCGCGGCGCGGGAGGCCGCCCCGGACCCGGGTATGGTACGCCCCCGAACGATCCGGGCGGCCCCCACCTTACAGGAGTTTAAGATGCCCACCGGCGTCCTCGGGGGTTGCGAGACGTACAGCAGATAGAACCGCCGTCCCCCCGCCCCCCTCGTTTCCTGCCATGCCACGCCCCCTCTCCTCGGCCCCGCGTTCCGGTCACGACGCCCACGGCCTGCCCCACGCCGGCAGCGAGCACGACCTGACCGATCCCGTCCCGCCGGGCGAAAAGCCGGGCCTGGAGCAGCAGGAACTCCGCGACGCGGCGCGCGAAGGCCCCCACGACTCCCACGACTCCCACGCCGCCGGGCACGACGGGCACGCGGCTGCCCACGGCGAGCCCGGCCACGACCACCACGCCATGATGGTCGCCGACTTCCGGCGGCGCTTCTGGGTGTCGCTCGTCCTCTCGATCCCCGTTCTGCTGCTCACGCCCGTCATCCAGCGCTTTCTGGGGCTGGGCGACGTGCTCCGCTTCAGCGGCGACGGCCTCGTCGTTCTGGGCCTCTCGACGGTGGTCTATTTCTACGGCGGCTGGCCTTTTCTGACGGGCTTCGTCTCGGAAGCGCGGCACCGGCGCCCCGGCATGATGACGCTTATCGCCGTCGCCATCACGACGTCCTACGGCTACAGCGCGGCGGTCGCGTTTGGGCTGGCAGGGATGCCATTTTTCTGGGAGCTCGTCACCCTCATCGACGTGATGCTCGTCGGCCACTGGATTGAGATGAGGTCGGTGATGGGGGCCTCGAAGGCGCTCGAAGAACTGGCGCGGCTGATGCCGGGCGAGGCCCACCGGCTCGGCCCCGACGGCAGCGTCGAGGACGTGCCGCTCGAAGCGCTCCGACCCGGCGACCGCGTGCTCGTCAGGCCCGGCGAAAAAATCCCCGCCGACGGCGTCGTCGAAGGCGGGCAGACGTCGGTTGACGAGTCGATGCTGACGGGCGAGTCCGTGCCGGTCGCCAAAAAAGCGGGCGACGCCGTTATCGGCGGCGCGATCAACGGCGAGGGCGCGGTCACCGTCGAGGTGCAGAAAACGGGCAAAGAGGGGTTTCTCGCCCAGGTGATCGGACTCGTGCGCGAGGCGCAGCAGTCGAAGTCGAAAACGCAGGACCTGGCGAACCGCGCCGCCCTCTGGCTGACGGCCCTGGCGCTGGGCGGCGGCGCGCTCACCCTTTTCGTGTGGACGGTCGTGCTGGAGGCGTCCTTTACCTTTGCCGTCGCGCGGGCCGTGACCGTCATGGTCATCGCGTGCCCCCACGCCCTCGGCCTCGCCATCCCCCTCGTCGTCGCCGTCTCGACGGCGCTCTCGGCACGCCACGGCCTGCTCGTCCGCGACCGCACGGCCTTCGAGGCGGCGCGCGGGCTCCAGGCCGTCATCTTCGACAAGACGGGCACCCTTACCGAGGGCCGCTTCGGCATCACCGACACGCTCGTCTTCGACGCGGCGCTTTCGGAGGCCGACGTGCTCCGGCTGGCCGCCGCCGTCGAGGCGCTGTCCGAGCATCCCATCGCGCGGGGCATCGCCGCCGCTGCCGAGCGCCGGCCGGCCGTCGAGGCGTTCCGGGCCATCCCGGGCAAAGGCGCCGAGGGGACGGTGGAAGGCCGCCGCGTGCAGGTCGTCAGCCCCGGCTACGTCCGCGCGCAGGGCCTCACGATTGCCGATGCGCGCTACGAGGCGCTTTCCGAGCAGGGCAAAACCGTCGTTTTCGTCCTTCTCGACGGACGGCTCGCCGGCGCCATCGCCCTTGCCGACGTGATCCGCCCCCAGGCGCGGGCCGCCATTGCCGAGCTGAAGGCCATGGGCATTCAGACGATGATGCTCACGGGCGACAACAAGAAGGTGGCCGCCTGGGTGGCCGCCGAAATCGGGCTCGACGACGTGTTTGCCGAGGTGCTGCCGGGCGAAAAAGCCGCCAGGGTGCGCGAGGTGCAGGCCCGCGGGCTCACCGTTGCCATGACCGGCGACGGCGTCAACGACGCCCCCGCGCTTGCCCAGGCCGACGTGGGCATCGCCATCGGGGCCGGCACGGACGTGGCCGTCGAAACGGCCGACATCATCCTCGTGCGCAGCGACCCCCGGGACGTGGCCGCCATCGTCAGGCTGTCGCGGGCGACGTACCGCAAGATGATCCAGAATCTGTGGTGGGCGGCGGGCTACAACATCGTCGCTATGCCCCTCGCGGCGGGTGTGCTGGCAGGGGCGGGCGTGCTGCTGGGCCCCGCCGTGGGCGCCGTGTTCATGTCCGCTAGCACCGTCATCGTCGCCGTCAACGCGCGCCTGCTGCGCGTGGAGGGGCGCGGCGGCGCTTGAAGACCCCGTGGAGATACCGACGCCGGGGCCAACCTTAAGAGGAACTAAGGGATGCCGCCTCTGAGGACCCCTATTTTCAGGCCGATACCTGACTGCATGAACCGTCTGCTTCCATACCGCTTTGCCGCGCCGCTGCTCGTGGCCGCGCTCCTGTTTGCAGGGGCGAGCCCGCTGGCAGGGCACAGGTGCGCGATGATGGGGCCGACGGCAGCGGCAGCGGCGCCCGCGATGCCGTGCCACGAGCAGCCTGCCCCGGCGCGGCCCGCCTCCGACGGACTGGGAGCGGCAGCGCCCGCGCTGATGCCGTGCTGCACCGCCCCGTCGCCCGCCACGCCTGCCCCGGCGGTGGCTTCCGAGCAGACGCTCCGGCTGGCGTCGGCGCCCGTGCTGCCCGCTGCGGTGCGCGTGCCCCCGGCGCCGTCCGTGGCCGTGCAGGGGCCGCGCGGGGCGTCTCCACCGCCGCACGTGCGGCCCCACCTCACCTTCTCGGTGCTGCTGATCTGACGGACTTCTCTCGAAGTGCTGCCCGTGCCCCTGGCACGCGCGCGGCCTTTTCCCGGGAAGTCCACCCTTTCAGATCCGCCCTCATGACCTTCCGCTTTGCAGCGCTCGGCGCGCTGCTGCTGGCGTCTTCCGCCCGCGCCCAGCCGGCGCCCGACACGACGCGGCTGCGTCTCGAAACGCTGCTCGCCGACGTGGCCGCCGCCAGCCCCGCGCTCCACGCCGCCCGCCTCGAAGCCGCCGCCCTCGCCCAGACGGGCGCCCAGGTGGGCGCGCTGCCCGACCCCGTCGCGGGCGTCACCCTGTTCCCCTATCCCCTCGCCACGGCCATGGGCGAGCAGCGGTCGCAGTGGCGCGTCGAGCAGATGGTGCCGTGGCCCGGCACGCTCGCCCTGCGCCGCCGCGCCGCCGACCTGTCCGCCGACGTTGCCGCCCGCGAAGCCGACGTGCTGGCGCTCGACCTGGCTTTCGAGGTCAGGCGGGCCTTTTTCGAACTCGCCCGCACCGCGCAGGCCGAGGCCATCCTCGACGCCTACAGCCAGCGCCTCGGCGGCTTTGCCGAGGCTGCCGCCATCCAGTACGAGGTGGGGCGCGGGCCGCAGGGCGCCATTCTCCAGGTGCAACTCGAAAAGCAGCGGCTGGGCGAGCGCCTCGCCGTTCTCGACGCCCGCCGCAGCCAGGCCCTCCAGACGCTGGCCCGGCTGACCGACCGGCCCGATCTGCTGGGCCGCCCCGTCGCCCCGGCCTTGCCGCCCCTGCCCGAAAACCTGGACAGCCTCGTCGCCCTCGCGCGGGCGCAGCGGCCCGAGGTGGCGGCCCTCGACGCCGCCCGCAGCCGCGCCGCCACGGACGTGGCCCTCGCCCGCAAGGCGTTCTACCCCGAACTGGGCGTGGGCGTGATGTTTATGGACATGACGCCCGGCGCCATGCCCACCATGACGGCGGGCCAGCGCATCGCCGCCGGCGTCGGGCTGATGGCGTCGGCGCGGATTCCGCTGCAAAAGGGCCGGCTGCGCGCCCGGCTCGCAGAAACCCGCCTCCGCCAGCAGCAGGTCGAGGCGCGGCAGCACGCCCTCGACACGCAGCTCCAGACGCAGATTGCCGCCCTTGTCGAGGCGGCCCGCGCGGCGCGGCGCACGCTGCTGCTTTTCGAGAAAAGCCTGGCGCCCCAAGCCGGGGCGACGGTCGAGACCACGCTGGCTGCCTACACCACGGGGCAGGTGGATTACCTCGCCTTTCTGGACGCCGAGCGCACCCGCTTCGACGTGCAGATGGGCGCCGCCGATGCCTACTACGACTACCTCACCGCCGTCGCCGCCCTCGAACGCGCCGTCGGCGCCCTCCCCGCCCCGTTCTCCACCCCTCTCCGATGAACATGACATCCTCCCCGCCCCCCGCCGTGCCCGCCGACCGGCAGCCGGCGCCGCGCCCGCCCCGCAACCGCAAAACGGCCCTTGTCGCCGCCATCGCACTTGTCGCCGTGCTCGCCGCCGTGGGGCTGGCGTGGACGTTCGGGCGCGGCGAAAAATCACCCGACACGCCTCCGCCTGCCGCTGCCGAGGGCGAGACGCCGACAGCCGGCGGGCTGGCCGCCCGCGACCTCGACGGCGACGGCATCGTGTACCAGGACGGGATGCACCCGTGGATCGTCGAGGACGCGCCGGGGCGGTGCCCCATCTGCGGCATGGAACTCCAGCCCGTGCCCGTCAGCGGCGCCCCCGCCGGGACGGTCGAGATAGACCCGGTGACGCTCCAGAACATCGGCGTGCGCACGGCAACGGTCGAGCGGCGCGCCATCGAGCGGACGCTGCGCGCCACGGGCACCTTTGCCCCCGTTGACGCCGCCCGGCAGGCCGTGTCGCTCAAAATCGGCGGCTGGGTGGAAAAGCTCTACGTCGCTACCGAGGGGCAGCAGGTGCGGCGCGGCCAGCCGCTGCTGGCACTCTACAGCCCCGACCTCGTGGCGACGCAGCAGGAGTACCTGCTCGCCCTCCGCAACCGCGAGCTGCTGGGCGGCGGCCCCGACGCCAGCCGCGTCGTCGAGGCCGCCCGCACGCGCCTGCGCCTCTACGACATCAGCGACGCCCAGGTCGAAAAGCTCGCCACCACGGGCGAGGTGCAGCGCACGCTCACGCTCTACGCCCCCGCGTCGGGGACGGTCGTGGACAAAAACGTCGTCGAAGGCCAGCAGGTCGGGGCGGGCGCGACGCTGATGGAGATCGTGAACCTGTCCACGCTCTGGCTCCAGGTGGACGTGCCCGAGGCCGACCTGGGGTGGATCGAAAAAGGCACCGCCGCCGAAGTCACGCTGACGAGCCAGCCCGGCGAGCCGATCACGGGCCACGTCGAGTACGTCTATGACCTGCTCGACGCCGCCACGCGCACCGGCACGGCGCGCATCGCCGTCGCCAACAGGGGCGGGCGCATCAAGCCGGGCATGTTTGCCACGGCCACGCTTTACGGCGCCGCCACGGCCTCCGGCCCCGTCGTGCCTGCCGAGGCCGTGGTGCGGACGGGCCGCGAGGCCGCCGTCATCCTCGCGCTCGGCGGGGGGCGGTTCCGCCCGCAGCCCGTGGTGCTGGGCGCCGAGGGCGGCGGCTTTGTCCAGATTCTCGAAGGGCTCGAAGGCGGCGAAAGCGTGGTGACAAGTGCCCAGTTCCTGCTCGACTCGGAAGCCCGCCTGTCCAGCTCCGTTGCCGCGATGACGGGCGCAGGCGCGGCCCAGACGCCCGGCGGCGACGAGATGCCCGCCGCGGACCACAGCCAGATGCACCACTGACCGCCTCGTGCCGGGCCGCGCCGGCCTTTCTGGATACCAGTTATGCTTGAACGCCTGATCGAATGGAGCGCCCACAACCGGCTGCTCGTCTTTCTCTTCACGCTCGTCGTCGTCGCCCTCGGCGCGTGGGCCACGCTCAACACGCCCGTTGACGCCATCCCCGACCTGAGCGACGTGCAGGTCATCATCCGCACCGACTACGCGGGGCAGGGGCCGCAGAT
>CBDUCD010000101.1:0-9200 GCA_965365535.1 uncultured Rhodothermales bacterium
GCTTCAAAAGCGTCTCGCACTTTTCGCGCCGCTTCCGCGAGCGCTACGGCGTCACCCCGTCAGAGTACGCGGCTGGCGAGCGAGGCTGAGGAATCCGGAGGCCAGGCGACAGGCCCCGGAGGGTGCGAGATCAAGGGATGCGAGATCAAGGGGTGCGAACCCGCAGGCATCTCCGGCCCCCTCTCCCCCTCGGGGGAGAGGGCTGGGGTGAGGGGCCTTCCAGACCTGCCACGCGCTTCAGGCGAAACGGGCTTTCCCCCCTCCCCTGACCTTCTCTCCCGAGGGGAGAGGGCACACGCAAATGGCCTGCCCCGCCGTGCAGGGAGCGAACCACGCCCTACGCGCCATGCCCCACGCACAGGCACGCATTTGCAACGCTCAGCACAGCACGAATGCGACGGATAGGCTACCCTGCCGGAAACGCGCTCCGCCCTCCTATCCCCGCCCCGGCCCAATGGGTTTTCCCTACCGCATCCTCGTCGTGGACGACGACCCCGACATGCGGGCGTACCTGCGGCTGTGCCTCGTTGCGCAGTGCGGGCCGGGCACCGTCATCGACGACGCGGTGGACGGCCTCGACGCGCTCGACGTGGCGCACGCACACGCGCCCGACCTCATCATCACCGACCTGGTGATGCCGCGCATGGACGGGCAGGCGCTGTGCCGCGCCATCCGCGCCGACGCGCGACTGGGCGCCACGCCCCTGCTGCTCATCAGCGGCGCCGACGCGCCGCCCGACGCCCTTGCCGCAGGGGATGCGGACGCCTTTCTCTCCAAGCCTTTCAACACCGCCGGGCTCCGGCTCCACACGCAGCGCCTGCTCCCCCCTCCACCTTAGCGCCTGCCGCCCCCACTTCCTCTATCCACTCTATTCCCCCCCGACCATGTTGACGACCTCCTATTCAAGATATTCAGGAAAACGCCTCTGCACGCTTTTTCTCGCCGCCCTGCTTGCCACGGCTACGCTGGCACAGGCGCAGCGGATGCCCGTGACCACGGCCTCCGACGCCGCGCGCGTCCAGTACATCCGCGGCCTCGAAGCCCTCGTCAACGTTGACAACGCGCGCGCGCTCGTCCACTTCGACGCCGCGCTCGCCGCCGACCCCGACTTTGCCCTGGCCCACCTGTACCGCGCCGCCACGACGGCCGAAGGGCGCGACGCGCACATGCGGCGGGCAACCGCGCTCGCTGCAAACGCCTCGGCAGGCGAGCGCCAGAGCATCGAAGCTTATGCGGCCAGCCTGGGCGGCGACCCCGACCGCCAGGTCGCGCTGCTGACGGAGGTGGCCGCCGCCTACCCCGGCGACCCCATCCCGATGTACATCGTCGGCAACACCGAGGCCGTCAGGGGCGACCCTGCCGCGTCCATCGCCGCCGCGCGGCGCGCGCTCGTGGCCGACCCGTCGTTTGCCCCCGCCTACAACCTCATCGGCTACGCCGAAGTCGAGCGGGGTGACCTGGCCGCTGCCGAGGCCGCTTTCCGCGACTACGTCCGCCTCGCGCCCGACCAGGCCAACGCCTACGATTCGTTTGGCGAGTTCTACCTCGGCCAGGGGCGGCTCGACGAGGCCGAGGCGCAGTACAGGCACGCCCTCCGCGTGGACGCCGGCTTCGCCAACGCCCGGACGATGCTCGCCCGCGTGGGCATCGAGCGGAGCGACCTGCGCTTCGAGCAGGCCGTTGCTGCGGGCGACGCCGACGCCATCGCGGCGCTCTACACCGAGAGCGCGATCATCCTGCCGCCGGGCAGCCCGCCCATCCAGGGGCGCGCCGCCATCCGCGAGTACATGGCGGGCCTCGTAGCGGCAGGCGTTGACGGCGTGGACATCGAGACGGTCGAGGTGGTCCGCTTCGACGACGTCGCCATCGAGCGCGCCGACATCACCGTCCGCGTGGGCGGGCAGGTTGTCGAACACGGCAAGTCGCTCGTCGTGTGGCGGCTCGTGGGCGACGAATGGCTGTACGTCCGCGACATGTGGAGCAGCAACGCGCCCGCCACGACGGCCTCCAACTGACCGCTCCGGTGGTCTGGCCGTCCGCCGTGGCAGCCAGACCGCCTCGCTTTTCCCTCAACGCTCTCCTTCTCCCCCCGACCATGTCTCAGACCATCGTTATCACCGGCTGCAGCTCGGGCTTCGGCTACGACCTCGCCCTGAAACTCGCCCGCCGCGGCGACCGCGTGTACGCGACGATGCGCGCGCCCGACGGCAAAAACGCCGGTGCTGCCCGGTCGCTGCGCGCAGCCGGCAACCTGGAACGCCTCGACCTCCGCGTGCTCGACCTCGACGTGACCTCCGACGCCTCCGTCGAGGCCGCCGCGGCGACCGTACGCGGCGAGTGCGGCGCGCCCGACGCCGTGGTCAACAACGCCGGGCAGATGTTCGGCGGCATCACCGAGGCGTTCACCGCCGCCGAACTGACGCGCCAGCTCGACGTCAACGTCGTCGGCGTCCACCGCGTCCACCGGGCGTTCCTGCCCGCGATGCGGGCGGCAGGCGCGGGCCTCGTCGTAAACGTGAGCTCCATCGCCGGACGCCTCGCCACGCCGTTCTTCGGCGTCTACCACGCGAGCAAGTGGGGGCTGGAAGGGTACACGCTCGGGCTGCGCGGCGAACTCGCCTCGTCGGGCGTGGACGTCGTGATCGTCGAGCCCGGCCCCTTCACGACGCAGCTTTTCCCCAACCTCGTGGTGCCAGCAGACGCCGAGGGACGCGGGGACACGTATCCGCCCGCCGTCCACGAGGCGCAGGCGGGCATGGCCGGGGCGTTCGAGGGCATGTTCGAGAGCCCCGACGTGCCCACCGACCCCGCCGCCGTCGTGGACTGCATCGCCGAACTCATCGCGATGCCACCGGGCACGCGCCCCTTCCGCTCGGTCGTGGGCGTGGATCTGGGCGTGAGGGCCCGCAACGACGACGCCGCGCCGCACGATGCCGCCGTGCTGGAAGCGCTCGGCATGACTACCCTGGCGACGCTTGCCGTGGCAAACGACCCCGACGACCACCGCGTCCTGTTCGTCTTCGACCAGACCGCGACGGGGCCTGCCAGCTTCGCGGGCACGTTCGCGCTTTCCGGGGCCTTCTCCGACGCAGGCACGACCGAGGACGCCCTCGACATATCGAGTGCCGAAGGGGCCTCGCCGCTTGTAGCCTCCTTCCGCCGGAAGGTCACGGGCCAGGAGGGGATGCTCGTGCTCACCGGCGACGCCACCGTGGACCTCGCCGACCCGGCTGCTGCCGCCGTCGCGGGCACGTGGCGCGTGGACAGCGCGACGGGGGCGTACGCGGGCTGCACCGGCTCGGGCGCGTTCTCGGGCACGGCCGACTTCACGCTCGCCCAGCCGCGCGGCACCCTCCGCTACACCGGCGACCTCCGGGCCGCCTGACGCGCCGCCAGGCTCACCCGCCTCGCGCCTCTCGTCCCCCTTCGCCGCCCCTCGTTTCTTCGCCTCCTCCCGACCATGAACGCCTCCCGCTTTTCGCGCACCCCGGGCCCCCGGCACGCCTCGCGGCACGCGCTGCTGCTCGCGCTCTGCACGCTGCTGCCCCTCGCCGCGCACGCGCAGACGGCCTCGTCCACCTACGAAGACCGCGTGGAAGTCGCGTGGCCCGCCGGCTGGACGACCAACCAGGCGTTCTCGGTTCACGTATTCCGCCGGGCGCTGGCCATTGGAGAGACGCCCGACGGCACGCGCGGCAACCTGGTGATGGTGGAGGCCGCTGGCAAAGGCCTGTGGGCCGACCGCTCGGGGCTGCCCATGCAGCGCTACGAATACTGCCTCGCGCTCAAAAACCCGGCGGGGGCCGATCAGGCCACCCTCTGCACCGAGGGGCGGCGCGTCATCCGGCCCATCCTCGACGCCGAGGCGGGTTTTGCGCGGCCCGTCGCGGCGGCGGTGACGCTGCGGTGGCGCAACACGTCGGCGCTGCCCGGCCGCACGACGCGCATCTACCGCAGCGCGCTTGCCGACGGCACGCTGGGCACGGCCGTGTTCGCGGCAGACAGCGTGCTGGCCGAAAACCTGTCCGCCGCGACGACCGCGTACCGCGACACGTCGGCCACGCCGGGCGTGGTGTACGGCTACGCCCTCGCCACGGTGGTAGAGGGGGCCGAGAGCGAGCGGGCCGCAGTGCGAGGGCAGCGCGCCGTCGTGCCCGGCCCCGCCAGCTTCAGCGCCAGCGACGGCACCGACCCCGCCGCCGTCCGCCTGTCGTGGACGCTGGGCGAGGCGTTTGCCATCGCCCGCTTTGAAATCTCCCGCGACCTCGGAGACGGCAACCCGGGCGTGGTGCTGGCCAGCATCCCGGCCACCGACCCCGGCGCGGGCGCCGCCTACAGCTTCAGCGACGCCACCGCCGACCCGGCGGCATTCTACAACTACTGCGTCACCGCCGTCACGGCGGAGGGCACGGCTTCTGCACCCGCCTGCGACGCGGGCAGCCGCGCGGGCCTCCAGCCGCCCACCGCCGTAGCCGCGACGGACTACCTGTGGGACGACCGCATCGAGGTGACGTGGGCCTACAGCGGCACCACCGCCGACGGATTCGCCATCCTGCGGGCGTGCCTCACAGGCCCCGCAGATGCCCCGTGCCCGCCCGGCCCCCCTGCGTTCGTGGAGGTGGGCCGCGTGGCAAAGGGTCAGCGGACGTATGCCGACCGGGCAGCGGTTGGGGAGGTGATCTACGGCTACCAGGTCGTCGCGTTTTCCAGCCTCGGCGGCGTCTCCGCCATTGGCGACGCGCAGCGCGACGACGGCGTCCGCGCCTACGTGCTCGCGCCCACGACCGTCGCCGCGACGGACGGCGCCTTTGAAGACCACGTCGCCGTGTCGTGGCAGAACCCGGCGACGACGGCCCTCGTCTTCAACGTCACCCGCGACGGCACCGTGATCGCCGTCGTGTCGGCTGACGGGCGCGCCCTCACCGACGCCGACGTCGCCTCCGACGTGACGCACAGCTACTGCGTCGCGTCGCTCACCATCCCCGACAACCTGCCCGCGGCGGCAGCGGCGGCGCTGCGGGCGCGCGTGCAAACGGCGATGGGCCGCTACGGCTCGACGGAAGGGCTGCTGCCGGGCTCGTCCACCCAGGCCAACCGCGACCGCCTGGCCGCCGAGGTCGAAGGGCTGATTGCCGGGGCGCGGCAGGGCGCGGCGCCTGCCCCGCTGCCGGGTTTCGACCGGGTGCAGGCCGGCGGGCCGCCCGCCGTGTCGGCGCCCGTGTGCGACACCGGCTTCCGCTCGCTGCATCCCCCCACCGCCGTGGCCGCCTCCGACGCCGCCGACACGGACGACGAGCGCTTCGTGCGCATCGCGTGGCAGGATGCCTCCAGCGTTGAAGCGGGCTACCGCATCTACCGGCGGGCGCTTTTCGACACCACCACGCCCCTCGCCCTCGTCGCCCGCACCGGCCCCAACCGCACGCAGACCCTCGACACGACGGCGGCCCCGGGCCAGCGCTACGTGTACGTCGTGCGCGCCTACGACAACCTCGGCCCCGTGCAAACCGACGCGCTCGGGTCGTGGGGCGGGCAGTCCCGCGTGGCCGACCTCGGCGGCACGATGCTCGCCAGCGACGAGGGCCGCCGCGAGCTCAAAGCCGCCACCGACGTGCGCGCCAGCGACGGGCGCTTCGAGAAACAGGTCGAGATCACGTGGAACGACAACTCCGCCGTCGTGAGCCGGGCGGGCTACCACGTGTACCGCTGGCCCAGAGCTGCTGGCGCGGCGCAGCCCTCCGATGCCGCGCGCGTCTGCACGGCGGGCGAGCGCGCCACCTCGTGCACCGACACGCAGTTTGGCAGCGCCGATTACGGCGTCGTGTACCTCTACCGCGTCGTCGCCTTCGACGCGTATGGCGAGGCCCTCCCCGCGCCGGGCGCCGCCGACCGCGACGAGGGCGGCACCGTCGTGCTGCCCCCCGCCGACCTCAACGCCTCCGCCGGGTACGCCGACAAGGTCACCCTCGCCTGGAACGACGTCTCGCGCGTGAACACGGGCTACCGCGTAACGGTGGACGGGCAGGCGCTGCCCGACCTGGGCGACGTGAGCACGTTTACGCACACGCCGGGCAACACGGCCTCGCACACGTACTGCGTCGTCGCCCTCGCCGGCGCGGCGGAATCGGCCCGGGTGTGCGCCAGCGGCAAGCAGATGAATCCCGATGGCGGAGCCGTCGAGAGTCTGTTCGGGCTCGAGCTCACGTCGTCGAGCACGCCCGGCTCGGCGGGCGCGGGCGATTTCTTCGGCCTCAACGTAGCCGTCAACGCCGACAACCTGCTCGCGGGCGCCCCGGGGCGCAACTCGGGCAGCGCCGTCCTCTACACGCGCACCGACGGCGTGTGGCAGGAAAACAGCGTGCTGGGCGGCAGCGGCACCTTCGGGCGCTTTGGCGAATCCGTCGCGCTCACGAGCACGCAGGCCATCGTGGGCGCGCCCGAGGGGTCGGGCCTCAACAACGAGGTCACCGTCGAGGGCGCGTGGAAGTCGAACGGGGCGAGTGGGACGGACACGTGCCCCGGCGCGCCGCGCATTTTCCCGCCGCCCCAGTGCAGCTGGACGGGCCAGTCGCAGCGGCGCTACCGCTACATAGACGGCGGCGCGTACGTGTACAACCTGCAATCCGGCGCGCTGGAGGGCGTGCTGCGCGCGGGCAGCGGCGGCCTGTTCGCCACGCCTTCCGAGGTAGATGCGTGCGTCGTCAACTGCCCCAGCAAGCCCAGCGCCCTCGACGGGCGCGACCGCCGCGTGTACACCTCCAACCCCTACGGCCCGACGGTGACGAATCCCGGCGCGTGGGCGGAGCAGGCGACGTGGGACGACACGGGCGCGCGCGCGATGGGCAAGCTCGTCGCCGCCGCGAGCCGGTGGGCGTTCGTGTCGGGGGCAAAGCTGAGCGGCCCCTACCGCGAAGAACTGCACGTTTTCGAGCGGCAGGGCGCGGGCTGGGTACCCCGCCAGATCATCCCCAACGTGGACCGCAACCAGGCCCTCGCCTTTGACGGGACGACGATGATCTACAGCAGCTTTGGCCCCGGTTTCGCCTACTACCACGTCTATCTCTACGACGGCACCCAGTGGACGCAGAACAAGCTGACGTACTTCAACCCGCGCGTGCCGGGCGGGGGCGCCTACCTCGCCGTCAAAGACGACTTTATCGCCGTGGCGACGGATGGGGGCGTCCTCGTGTACCAGCGCGCAAACGGCGTCTGGCCCGACGCGCCCGTCGCCGTGCTCACGCCGCCGACAAACGCGACGAGTGTGGCGCTTTCCGAGGCCGACGGCGCCTACTACCTCGTCGCCGGCGACGAGCGCGCCGACGGGCGCGGCGAGGACAGCGGCGCGGGCTACGCCTACCTTTTCGAAGGCGACGCCTGGACGTACATCGGCGAGCTGCTGCCCGGCACGGCTGCCGACGACCTGAGCGGGCTGGGGCTGGGGCGCAGCGTGGCCCTCGACGGCAGCAACCCCATCCTCGGCGGCGCCTACCAGTTCAGCGGCACCCAGCCGGGCGCGCTCTATTTCGGCGCCCTCGGCCGCCCGCCCTCGGGCGTCGCCGCCTCCGACGGCACGTATGAAAACCGCATCCAGGTGAGATGGAACGACCGGACGGACATCGAGGACGGCTTCCGCGTGTACCGCAGCACCGACACGCCGGGCGCCTACGACCTCATCGGCTCGGTGGGCGCGGACGTGGGGGTTTACGACGACTTCGACGCCGCGCCGGGCGGCGCCTACGACTACTGCATCGCCGCCTTCACGCTTACCAAAAAGGGCGAGGAGGAATCGCAGCGCCAGTGCGACATGGGCTGGCTGCCCGCCGACGGGCGCATCGCCGGGCGCGTGGCCTCGCGCGACGGCGCGGGCGTGGCGGGCGTGGACGTGTGCCTCGACCCCTCCCCCAACCGCGGCCTCCTGTTCGACGGCAAGGGCGGCGGGGCCGTCGCCACCAGCCTCGACACGCTGCCCCACGCCTTCACACTTGAAGCATGGGTCAAGCGCGACCTCAACGGGCGCAACCAGTTTTTCTTCACCCAGGGCAGCCTGTCCACCAACAACGGCCTGCACATCGGCTTTCGGGACAGCGGGAATTTCACCGTCGCGTTCTATTACAACGACTACGAGGTGCCCCCGAGCGCCTTTCCCGCCAGTTACGACGCGGAGGCGTGGAACCACTGGGCCGTGACCGTGGACGGCTCCGACCGGCACGTTTTCCTCAACGGCGTCGAGCTGGCCGGCACGCCCTCGCCGGCCCCCGCGCCCTATGGCGGGCGCGGGCCGCTCCACCTGGGCACCCCCGGCTGGAATCCTGAAAACGCCCTCGTCGGGCTGATGGACGAGGTGCGTTTGTGGCGGGGCGTCCGGACGGCAGCCGAGATCCGCGACCACATGAACGGCGCGCTGGGCGGCGGCGAGAACAACCTGGTTGCCTACTGGCCGCTCGAGCAGATAGCAGGCACCGTCGCGCCCGACGTGACCGAGGGGCGCGCCCACCTCACCCTCGCCAACGGCACCTTCTGGGGCGGCGGCTCCGACGGCCTCGAAGCCTGCGCCACGACGGACGACGGCGGCACCTACACCCACGCCGGCCTGCGCTACGGCGACGGCGCCCGCTTCGAGGTGCGCCCCCGCGCCACGGGCCGCGCGTTCCTGCCCGCCACGCAGACCGTCAACCTGACGCCCGAGAGCCAGGTCGAAAACCAGCTCAACTTTACCGACACGTCGGTCTTCACCTTCGAGGGCCAGGTCGCGCTGGGCACGGGCGTGGGCGCCTGCCCCGCCGACTCCGTGGACATCCTCGTAGATGGCCAGTACAAAGCCACCACCAAGGCCGACGGCACGTACACGCTTTCCGTCGCCCCCACCAACCCCGACGACGCCGAAAACCGCTCGCGCCTGCTCACGGCGCAGCGCAAAGGCCGCGGCGGCAGCACCTCCCTTTTCAGCTTCGCGCCCGCCCTCATAGACACGGCGGCCACGAAAAACCTCGACGGCCTCAATTTCGCCGTCACGACCCAGCGCACGCTGACGGGGTTCGTGGGCGGAAGCTGCAACACCGTGCTCGGGGCGGTCACCCTCCGCATCTACACCGAAAGCGGCTGCTCTGACCAGCAGGTCGTGGCCAACCCCCACTTCACGCTTCAGCTTCCGCCGCAGAAGTATTTCGTGGACGTGGTGGACGTGCAACTCGCCCCGAACTCGC
>CBDUCD010000102.1:0-9122 GCA_965365535.1 uncultured Rhodothermales bacterium
TGGTATGAGACGCGGGGCGGCCCTGGAGACTGGTACTCTGGGGCCGCCCTTTTTCAGCCCTGTTTCATCCTGCCGCACATCGCCATGAAGTTGTCCGCCCTACGCCCCTTTCTGCTGCTGGCCGTGCTGATGGCCGGCCCCGCCGCCGCGCAGACGCGCCCGCCGGGTTTTTACTACACCGTAGGCCCCGACATCGTGGATGCGCGGGGCACGCCCGTCGTGCTGCGCGGGCTGGGGCTGGGCGGCTGGCTGATGCCCGAAGGCTACATGCTCGACATCGCGGCGCCCGACGGCGGCTCGCCGCGCACCATCCGCGCGCAGATCGAGGCGCTTGTTGGAAAGGCCGATACCGATGCGTTTTTCGAGCGCTACACGCGGCATTACGTGCGCGAGAAAGACATCGCCGCCATTGCCGCCTGGGGCTTCGACCACGTGCGGCTGCCCTTCCACTACGCGCTCCTCTACGACGGCGCGACGGGCCTTTTCAAAGAGGACGGCTTTGCCCTGCTCGACACGTTTCTCGCGTGGTGCCGCCTCCACGGCCTGCGCGTCATTCTCGACATGCACGCCGCGCCGGGCGCCCAGAGCGCCTACAACATCGCCGACAGCGACGGCACCGCCCGCCTGTGGACGGAGCCGCATCCCTACCAGGACCAGACGGTCGAAATCTGGACCGAGATTGCCCGCCGCTACGCCGCCGACTCGCTCATCATCGGCTACGACCTCATCAACGAGCCCGTGCTGCCGCAGGGCGTGCCTGGCACCGACCTGCGGGCGCTGTATGTGCGGCTGGCCGCAGCCATCCGTCCCCTCGACCCCCACCACATCCTCTTTATCGAAGGCAACCACTACGCGACGGATTTCAGCGCGCTCGTGCCGCCTTTCGACGCCAACATGGTGTACGCCTTCCACAAGTACTGGAACGACCCGGGCGTGGGCACCATCCAGTACCTGCTCGACATCCGGGCGCAGCACGGCGTGCCCTTGTGGCTGGGCGAGACGGGCGAAAACGCCAACCCGTGGTTTTTCGCCGTCCGCCGCATGGCCGAGGCGAATGGCATCTCGTGGAACTGGTGGACGCACAAGAAAATCACCACGACGACGGCGCCGCTTTCGGCCCCGTGGGCGCCCGGCTACGACGCCCTGGTGCGCTACTGGCAGGGATCGGGGTCGAAGCCGACGGCGGCGGCGGCGCGGGCGGCGCTGTTCGCCCAGGCCGACTACCTCGACATTGACTCGAGCGAGACGCGGCCCGGCGTGCTGGCGTCCCTGCTCGACGACCGCTTCGGCACCACGCCCCTGCCCTTCCGCGACCACCGCCTGCCCGGCACCGTTGACGCCGCCGATTACGACCTGGGCAACCAGAACGTGGCCTATTCGGACAAAGACCCGATGACGACAGGCGGCTCGCCCGGCGGCGGCAACACGGGCGGCCAGTACCGCAACGACGGCGTGGACATCGAGCGCTCGTCGGACGCCCAGGGCGCCCCGTACAACGTGGGCTGGATCGAGCCCTTCGAGTGGCTCAATTACACCGTGACGGTCGAAACCGCCGGGCGCTACGACGTCGAGTTCCGCGTGGCCAGTGGCGCGGCGGGCGGCCAGCTCCGCCTGCTGCTCGACGGCGCCGCGCTGGGCGAGGCCGTCGAGGTGCCTGCTACGGGCGGCTGGCAGGCGTGGCGCAGCGTTTTCCTGCGCGGCGTCGCGCTGCCCGCCGGCCCCCACGCCCTCCGCCTGACGACCCGCACGGGCGGCTTCAACCTGGGCCGGATGCGCTTTACCCTTGTCGCCGCCACGGGCGCCGCCCCCGACGCGCCGCCCGCGCCGCGCTGGACGGGCCACGCCCCCGACCCGATGGACGGCCTGCTGGGCGTCGCCTTCGAGGCCGCGTCGCCCGTCGAGGTGCGCTTCGAGATGTTCGACCTGCTGGGGCGGCGCGTGTACAGCCTGCCCGCCCAGACGTTTGGCGCGGGCGCGGGCCGCCTGGTGGCCCACCCCGCCCTTGCCGCCGGCACGTACCTCTACCGCCTCCACCTCGACGACGGCGTCGCGCCGTACACCGTCACCCGCGCCGTCACCGTGGCCCGATAACCCGCGGGGGACACGCAGCGCGGCAGGGGCGTACCGCCTCTGGCCCCTTCGTCCCCCCCACCGCCCCTTTGCCATGCGTTTTCTCCCCCTCGCCCTCGCCCTCGTCACCCTGGCCGGCCCGGTGCGGGCGCAGCGCTACGAGCTGGTGTGGAGCGACGAGTTCGACACGCTCGACAAGGCCACGTGGACGTTCTGGCGCGGCACGGCCTACAACAACGAGCTCCAGTACTACACCAGCCGCGACACGAATGTAGCCGTCCGCGACGGCCTCCTCTACCTCTGGGCGCAGCGCGAATCCTACGGCGGGCGGCAGTACACGTCGGCGCGCATGGAGTCGAAGGGGCACGCCGACTTCCGCTACGGGCGTTTCGAGGCGCGGGCGCGCCTGCCCACGCCCGTCTCGTACGGGCTGTGGCCCGCCCTCTGGCTGATGCCCACGCGGTCGGTGTACGGCGGCTGGCCCCGCAGCGGCGAGATTGACATCATGGAATGGCGCAGCGACCTGCCGCGCCGCCTCTACGGCACCGCCCACTTTGCGCGCGGCGGCGTCCACGCCGGCAACGGCGCCACCTTCGACGCCCCTGCCCCGCTCTCGGACGACTTCCACCTGTACGCCATCGAGTGGGACACGACGGGCATCCGCTGGTTTCTCGACGACCGGGAGTTCCACCGCATTACCCGCAAAGACCTGGGCGCCGAGCCGTATCCCTTCGACCAGTCGTTTTTCTGGATTCTCAACGTGGCCGTCGGCGGCGACTTTCTGCCCAACCCGCCCGCCGGCGCCCAATTTCGGCAGGCGATGGTCGTGGACTACGTGCGCGTCTATCAGGACGCGAATGCCGCGCCCCAGGCCGCCCTGCCCGCCCTGCCCGACACCGTGGCCGTGGGCGTGCCGCTGAGTGTAGAGGTGGCCGCCTCCGACCCCGACGGCACGGTCGCCGGCGTCGCCCTCACCGCCGACGGCGTGGCCGTGGACTCCACCGCGCTGCCGCCGTACAGGCTGCGCTGGACGCCGCCCGTGGCGGGGTGCTACACCCTCGGCGCCCGCGTGTACGACAACGACGGGCGCCGCAGCGTCGTGGCCGGGCCGCGCGTGGTGGCGGGGGCCGGCTGCACGCGCGCACCTTTCGAGGGCGTGCCGCACGCCGTGCCCGGGCGCATCGCCGCCGCCGCCTTCGACCGGGGCGGGCCGGGCGTGGGCTACTTCGACAGCACCCTCGTGGCCGTGGGCGGCGATTTCCGCCCCGACGACGGCGTCGAGGTGCGCGCCGAGGGCAGCGGTTACGTCGTCACCGACACGCGGGCGGGCGAGTGGCTCAGCTACTCCATCTACGTAGCCGAAGCCGGCGCCTACGACCTGACCGTGCGGGCGCGTCCGCCCGCGGGCAGCGACCGGCTCGTGTTCGAGGTGGATGGCGATTTCGTGGGGCAGATGCTGCGCTTTCCCGGCGACGGCTCCGCCTTTGCCGAGCGCACCCTGGCGGGCGTCGAGCTGGGCGCCGGGCCGCACGTGCTGCGCCTGACCGTGGCGACGCCCGGCTTCGAACTCGACCAGCTCACCTTCAGCCGCACCGCGACGGCTGCCGAGCCCGGCGCCGTGCCGCCCGTTTTCGTCACGCGCCCGCCCGCGCCCAACCCCACGCGCGGCGCGCTCGCGCTTACCGTCGCCGTCGAAACGCCGCAACCCGTCGGGGTGCGCGTGGTGGACGTGCTGGGGCGTACCGTTGCCCTTCTGGCCGAGGGCTGGCAGCAGGCGGGCGAGCATCTTCTCGAAACCCACTTGGCCGTGGCGCCCGGCACGTACTTCGTCGTCGTAGATACCGGGGCGGGGCGCGCGGCCTGGCCCATCGTAGTGCTGCCCTGATGGTCTGTCCATAAAAGGGTCAAGGGGGACGCCTGCCTGTTCCCTCTCCCCTCGTGGGAGAGGGTCAGGGTGAGGGGGCCTTCATAGACCGTCTCTGAGGGCGCGCCACCGGGCGCTGCCCGCGGGCTTCCGGGGCCACGCCGTATATTTCGCGCTTTACCGCCCGCCCCGTTCATGGAAATCCCGTCGGCCTCGCAGCCTGCCCTCGAAGGGGGGGTGATGACGCTCGCCAAAAAGCAGCAGGAAGGCACGCCCCGGCAGTCGCTCCAGATCGGCGTGCCGCGCGAGCAGTCCAACGAGGAGCGGCGCGTGGCCCTGGCCCCCTCGGGCGTCGAGGCGCTCGTGGCCCACGGGCACGACGTGTTCGTCGAGCGCGGCGCGGGCGAGCAGGCCCACTTTCCCGACGGCGAGTACGCCGACGCCGGCGCAACCGTCGTGGACACGCCGGACGCCCTCTACCCCGCCTGCAACGTCATCGCCAAGGTGGGGCCGCCCGGGCCGGACGAGCTGCGCTTTCTCCAGGAAAAACAGGTGCTCCTCTCGGCCCTCAACCTGGGCAGCACCTCGCGCGACTTTTTGCAGCACCTGATGGATCTGGGCGTGACGGGCATCGGCTTCGAGTTTATCCGCGACGCCGACGACTCGCTGCCCATCGTGCGGATGATGCACGAAATCATGGGTTCGATGGCCGTGCAGATCGCCGCCCGCTACCTCGAATCGGGCGAGGGCGGCAAGGGCGTCGTGCTGGGCGGCATCTCGGGCGTGCCCCCGACAACGGTCGTCATCCTGGGCGCGGGCGTCGTGGGCGAGTGGGCGGCGCGGACGGCGCTGGGCTACGGCGCCCACGTGGTCGTGCTCGACAACAACCTGACGGCGCTGCGCGCCCTCGAACACCACCTCGACCGCCGCGTCACGACGGCGATGGCGTCGCCGCACTACCTGCGCCGCTCCGTCCTCCAGGCCGACGTCGTCATCGGCGCCATGATGGCCGAGGGGCAGCGCTCGCCCGTGCTTATCACCGAGGCCCTCGTGATGGAGATGCGGCGCGGCGCCGTGATCGTGGACGCCGTGATAGACCAGGGCGGCTGCGTCGAGACGAGCCGCCCGACGACGCACTCCGAGCCCGTTTTCCGCCGCCACGACGTCATCCACTACTGCGTGCCCAACATCCCGTCCAACGCGGCGCGGACGGCCACCTTTGCCCTCACCAACGTGCTGGTGCCGTACCTCTTGCAACTGGGCGAGTCGCCCACGGTGAACGACGCGCTCTGGCGCAACCCGCCCTTGCGCACGGGCACGTACGTGTACCGCCGCCACCTCACCAAGAAAAGCCTCGCCGCCATGTTCGGGATGCCCCACCGCGACATCGAGCTGCTGGTGGCGAGCAGCCTCTGAACGGTTTCCCCGCCCCGCCGTCCATGATCTGCCGCACCTGGCACGGCCCCGTGCCCGCCGCCCGCGCCGACGAGTACCACGGCTACCTGCTGCGCACGGGCGTGCAGGACTACCGCGCCACGCCCGGCAACTGCGGCGTGCTCGTGCTCCGCCACGTGGACGGCGAGACGGCGCACTTTCTGCTGACGACGTGCTGGCACGACCTCGGGGCCGTGCAGGCGTTTGCGGGCAAGGAGATAGACCGGGCGCGCTACTACCCGCACGACGCCCTTTTCCTGCTGGCCCGCGAGCCGTTCGTGGCGCACCACGCCATCCGCCGGCTGCCGCCCGACGGACTCGAAGGGGCCGCCGGAAACGTCGTGCGGCGCTGGTGCGGCTGGACCGACCACGACGCCGCGCGCGACTACGAGCGCCTCCTCCTCGGCGAGGTCATTCCCGGCATCGAGGCGCGGCGCCTGCCGGGCTACCAGGGCACCACCGTCCTGCGCCGCGAGACGGCCCAGGAAACCGAGTTCGTGACGCTGATGGGCTTTTCGGGCCACGACGCCGTCCGCGCCTTTGCCGGCGACGGCGGCACGCGCGCCGTCGTGCCGCCCGCTGCCGCGCGCCTGCTGGCCCGCTACGACGCCCACGCGGTACACTACGACAGGCTGCCGACGGGTGCGGCCTGAGCCCCCGCCCGCACGCGCAGGCTTCACAGAACCCGGCGCCCGGCTTGGAGGGTTTACGCGGCGCACTCAACCCGCTGCCGCCATGCCCGCCCCCTCCCCCGACGCCGTCCTCGACGCCCTCCGCCGCATCCACGAACCCGGCAGCGGGCGCGACATCGTCCGGCTGGGACTCGTGCGCGGGCTTGCCGTGGACGCGGACGGCGCGCGCTTTACCCTCATGGCCCCCCGCCCCGGCACGGCCTTCGAGCAGGACGCCGCCGACGCCTGCCGACGCGCCCTCCACGACGCCTTCGGGGCGGATTTCAAGGTGGACGTAACCGTGGACACGCCGCCGATTTCGCTCGGCGAAGACCTGCTGGACAGCGGCAGCGGCAAACGAAAATCCGGCGTGCCGGACGCGACGAGCACCATCGCCGTCGCCTCGGGCAAGGGCGGCGTGGGCAAAAGCACCGTCGCCGTCAACCTCGCCGTCGCCCTCGCCCAGGAGGGATACCGCGTTGGCCTCGTCGATACCGACATCTACGGGCCGTCCATCCCGACCATGTTCGGCCTCAAAGACGCCAAGCCGCGCGTGGACGAGCGGCGCAAAATCATCCCCCTCGAAAAGCACGGCGTCAGGCTGCTTTCGATGGGCTTTCTCGTGGACGAAAAGCAGGCCGTCATCTGGCGCGGGCCGATGGTGTCGAGCGCCGTGCGCCAGTTTCTGGGCGACGCCGACTGGGGCGCGCTCGACGTGCTCGTGCTCGACCTGCCGCCGGGCACGGGCGACATCCAGCTCACCATCGTGCAGACCGTCGGGCTGACGGGCGCTATCATCGTCTCGACGCCCCAGGAAGTCGCCCTCGCCGATGCGCGCAAAGGCGTGGCGATGTTTGGCAACGTCCACGTGCCCGTGCTGGGCATCGTCGAGAACATGGCCTATTTCACGCCGCCCGACCTGCCGGATCGCAAGTACTACCTTTTTGGCGAGGGCGGCGCCCGGCGGCTGGCCGAGACCCTCGCCGTGCCGTTTCTGGGCGAAATCCCCATCGAGCAGGACGTGCGCGAGGGCGGCGACGACGGGCGGCCCGTGGTGCTGAGCGCGCCCGAGAGCCGCGCCGCCCGGTCGTTCCGCGCTATCGCCCGCGAGACGATGCGCGCCGCCGAGCGCCGCAACGCCCAAGCCCCGCCGACGCAGGCGACGGAGATTCTGTACCGGTAGCGGCGTTTACCGCGCCAGCGTCACCATTTGCGTCTGCACCTGTCCGCCGACGCGGAGGCGGGCAAAGTAGCGGCCGGCGGGCAGGTGGGCGCTGCCCCACGCCACGCGGTGCGTGCCGGCGGCGCGCGTTTCGTCCACCAGCACGGCCACGGCGCGCCCGAGCGCGTCGAAAACGGCCAGTTGCACGGGCGCGGACTGCGGCAGCGTGAACGAAAACGTCGCCGCGCTCGTGGCCGGGTTGGGGTACGCCGGGGCAAACGACACGCGGGAAGCCGGGCGCTCGGCGGGGGTTTCGGGGGTGGAGGCGCCGCCGGGCTGGGGAAAAAAGACGACGCGCGCCGTCCACCAGCGTGCGCGCGTGTCGCTGCCGTACTCGGGGTGCAGGGGGTCGCGGTAGCACGGCATGAGGTGCTCGGCGTCGTAGCCCAGGTAGGGGTTGCCCTGCCCGTCGAGGGCGAGGGCGGGGCGATAGCCGCCGTACCACGCGCCCGCCTGGCAGCCCGCGAGCGGCGCGACGGGCAACGCGTCGTCGAGCACGTCGTCGTCCTCGGCGAGGGTGTAGCGCCAGTCGGCCGCGTCCGTCTCGCAGCCCGATTCGCACCACGCGTAGCCCAGCCCGGTGCGCGCCATCTCCTGAAATGCGAGGCGGGGGCGATCCTGGCCGTCGAGGACGAGCGTCGGGTAGCGGCTCGGGCGGTCGCCGAAGGCGAGCTGCTGCGCGAACCATCCGGCGCCCTCGTTGCAGCCGGCATCGCACCACGCATAAGCCGTCGTGTTGCTGTAGGCGAGGGCAAAGCGCGGGCGCCCGGCGCGGTCGGCAGCCAGCGTCCACGTCCGGTGCGTGTCGTTGCCGCTGATGTCGAGCAGCGGGGCCGAGACCTGCCAGTCCGACGCGCCCGCGCAGGTGGCCGGGCACGCGAGGTACACGAGCGCCTCGGTCGTCAGGGTGGTGAAAATCGTCGTGAGCAGGTGGAAGGAGCCGTCGGGCGCGATGGTGAAGGCCGAGCGTTTGAGCCGGTCGCCAAAGGCGTCGAGCGGCAGGCGGCGCTGCCACCAGTGGGCGGCGTCCGAGCAGGCGGTGTCGCAGCCCGCGAGAAAAGCCGCCGAGGTGCCCAGCGCCTGCTGGTGGACAAAGCGCGGGCGGCCCTGCCCGTCGAGGGCAAAGGTGTGCGCGGCATAGTCGGCGCTGTTGGTGGCGCCGCCGTTCTGGTTCTGGACGACCTGGGCGCGGCGCCACCCGGACTCTGCCAGGCAGGCGTCGTCGCACTCGGCATACGTGTAAACGGTCTCGCCGCCGCCCCACGGCGTCGCCAGCGTTTCGTGGTGCATCAGCACGCGCGGACGCCCGCCGGGCGTGAGGGCCATCTGCACAAACGTCTCGTTCGTGCCGATGGGCACGCGCTGCCACGCCGCCGCGTCCCCGCAATCCGACGTGGCCGGGCAGTAGGCGTAATAGACGGGCATCTGGCCTCCCGTGCCCCCGGCATAATGAACGTACGCGGCGTGCTGACCGCCCCGCGCATCTACGGCGAGGGCGATGCTGTGGTAGGCCACCGCGCCCAGCCCGATGGTAAGGGCGCCGGACGACGGGCCTGAGGAGGCAGGGGCGATGTGCTGGGCGCGGGGCGCCGCGGCCCACAGGCCGGCAAGCGTCCGGGGCTGCGCGTGCAGCACGACGGGCGCAGTCACCACCAGCAGCGCGGTCACGAACAGGCGGGTAGCCATGAGCGAGAGGGGTTTGGGGATCGGCGCCGCCATGTTACCCGCGCGCCGCCGCGCCTGCATGGGCCTGGTCGCCTAATTTCGACGATTGCCGGGCGGCGACGCGGCTGCTTCCGATGGGGAGGGCAGGGCCGCTGCCCGCGCGGTTGAAGTTCGCAGGTAGCGCGTTCTGCCCTTG
>CBDUCD010000103.1:0-8819 GCA_965365535.1 uncultured Rhodothermales bacterium
GGAAAGTGCCCGCGCGCAAAGGCGCGGCGGCCGTGGCAGCGCGGTAATTTGCCGCCGGCCGCTGTTGCTGGTTATCGGTCGCGGGGCATTCGAGGCGGGGCACCCCGAACGGCCAGGGCGCACCACCCCGCGAGCGGTGTACCCTTACCCCCTTTCCATCTGCCCCTCGACACTCGACCTTCGACACTCGCCATGCTTCGCCTGCTGCCGCCGCTTGCCGCCACCATGCGCCACACGCTGGCCACGCAGTGGCGGCTGCGCGGCGTGGAGGGCGCGGCGCGGTGGCAGATGCAGGCGCGGGCGCAGCAGCGGGGCGCCCGCGCCGTGCTGAACGGGCTGCGCGTCCGCCTCGTCGTCGAGGGCGACGTGCCCGACCGGCCCCTCCTCATCGTGCCCAACCACACGAGCTGGCTCGACGGCTTCGTCGTCGCCGCCGCCTTTTCCACCGCCATCGCCGGGCGGGGCGACGTGCTGGGGTGGCCCCTTTTCGGGCGCGTGGCCCGCGCGATGGGCGTCGTGCCCGTGTACCGGGGCCGCGCCACCGCCACCGCCGACTTCGTGCGCGACGTGCAGGCGCGGCTCGCGGCAGGCGTGAACGTGCTCGCCTTTGCCGAGGGCACGACCACGCGGGGCGACGCCCTCCTGCCCTTCAAAAGCGGCGTGTTCGAGGCCGTGGCGGGCACGCCCTACGCCGTGCTGCCCGTGTACCACCAGGCCGTGCGCAGCCGGCACGGCGTGGTGACGCCCGAAACGCTGGCGCCCCTCACGTGGGCGGGCGAAGGCGCCAGCCTGCGGGCGTCGGTAGCCCGCGTGGTGGCGGCGGCGCCGCTCGTCGTCGTGGTGCGCGTCGGGGCGCCCATCGAGGCGCGGGGCGAGACGCGCAAAAGCCTCGCCCGGCAGGCGCAGCAGGCCGTGGAAGCGCTACGCGAAAGCGTGCAGCGCCGGGCAGCATCCTTTGGCTGAAACGATTTACGAACAGGGCGTTAGACCGTGCGGCGGCGTGTGGGCGCGCCGTAGCTTCGCCGCTGTCTCCGATCCATTTTCATGATGCGCCGCGACCGCCGTTTTGCTTTTCTGGCCGGACTGGGCCTGGCCGTGGCCGGGCTGCTGGCCGGCGTGCTGGCCACGCTGTGGCTGCGGCCCGGCGCCGCCTCCGTCGTCGTGGCAGATCGGGTGGTGTCGCGGCCCGTCTCCGCCTCCGACTCGGCGGTCGGGGCCGAGATGCCCGACCTGGCTGCCCTCAACACGCGCTTCCGCGCCGTGGCCGACGCCGCGCGCCAGGCCGTCGTCTTTATCGAAGTCGAAAGCCGGACGGCGCAGTTCGACTGGCTGCGGCACTTTCGCGGCGACGGCTCGGCGGGCGAGCTGCCGCGCCAGAGCATCGGCAGCGGCGTGCTCATCTCCCACGACGGCTACATCCTCACCAACCACCACGTCGTCGAGGACGCGGGCACGGTGAGCGTGACGCTGGCCGACCGGCGGCAGTTCGAGGCCGAAGTCATCGGCGACGACCCTTCGACCGACCTGGCGGTGCTGCGCATCACGGCGGGCGCCGACCTGCCGGCCATCGCGCTGGGCGACTCGGACGGGCTGGAGGTGGGCGAGTGGGTGCTGGCCGTCGGCAACCCGTTCCGGCTGCGCTCGACCGTCACGGCGGGCATCGTGAGCGCGCTCGGGCGGCAGGTGCACATCATTGACGACGCGTTCTCGGTCGAGGATTTCATCCAGACGGACGCGGCCATCAACCCGGGCAACTCGGGCGGCGCCCTCGTCAACCTGCGCGGCGAACTCGTCGGCATCGCCACGGCGATTGCAACCGAGGGCGGCAGCTACGAGGGCTACGGCTTTGCCGTGCCGTCCAACCTGGCGCTGCGCGTCGTGACCGACCTCATCGCCAGCGGGCGCGTCGAGCGCGGCTACCTGGGCGTGGGCATTGCCGAGGTGAGCCCACGCCTGGCGCAGCGGCTCGGCCTGGCGCGCGTGGGCGGCGTGCTGGTGCGGCAGGTGCCCGAGGGCGGCGCCGCCTACCGGGCGGGCCTGCGCAGCGGCGACGTGGTGACGCGCGTGGGCGAGCGGCTCGTGGACGCGCCCAACGAGTTGCAGAGCGCCATCCTCCGCTACCGCCCCGGCGACGAGGTGCCGCTCACCATTGTGCGGCAGGGCCAGGAGCAGCGCCTCACCGCCGCCCTCGTCTCCCCCGACGACCCGCAGTACGCGGCGTGGTTCGGGCGCGAGGAGGAGCAGGCGGCCCCTCCCGAGGCCATTCCCGAGCACGGCAACCTGCGCCTGCCCGAGGGCTGGGGCATCGGGCTGCGCGAACTCGACAGCGCGGGCCGCGCGGCCTTCGACGTGGAAAGCGGCGCGTACGTGGCCTACGTCGAGCGCGGCAGCGTGGCCGACTTTGGCGGACTCGCGCGCGACGTGGTGCTGCTGGGCATCGAAAACCTGGACGTGGCCACGGCCGAGGAAGCCGCCTACGCCCTCGACAGCATCAACAGGCGCGAGCCGGTGCTGCTGCGCGTGCTGCGGCGCGATGGCGTGGTGGCCTTTTACGAGGTGACGCCGCCGGTGCGGTAGCCCGCGCGCGGCCCGGTAGGCGGGCGGTTCAGGCGTGGCCGCGCAGCGTGGGCAGCAGCGCCCGCACGTCGGCGGGGGCGGGGATGCGGGCGTCGCTGCCGAGTTCGGCAAAGGCGTCGCAGCAGAACGTGGCCAGGGCCGCGCGGCCCTCGGCGTCCATCTGCACGCTGTCGTAGGCGAGGGCAAACGCGTTCCACTGCCGGTCGGCAATGTCGCCCGCGAGGTAGCGGGCCAGCAGCAGGGTCAGGGCGCGGCGGGGCGCGGCAGCGGGCAGAAGGGTCATGGCGGCGAGGGAGAAAAGGGGTTCCGGGTTTGGGATGGGCCTTGCAAGACGCGGGCCAACGCCCCTTCTATGCCCGCCGGGCCTACCGCCCGCCCACTGCCGGCAGAGCCTTCCGCCCAGCCCGCGCCGGCGCGGCAAAACGTGCCCGGCGGGTGGTGCCCCTACACGCCCCAATTCCCAACCTCCCACCATCCCCCGACACGCCCCAACCTCCAATCGCCAACCTCCAAACCACGAAAGGCCGTCCGCGCAGGTGCGCAGACGGCCGGAAGGGGTGCCCCTCGGAAGGGAGGCGTCAGTCCTCGAAGTTTTCCTCGCGGAACGTGGCCGCCACGCGCTGGGCGATCTGCCGCGTCACTTCGGGCTGCTTGTAGTAGTCCTCTTTGATGCGGTCGAGGATTTCGGCGACGCGCTCCTGCGAAAGCGGCGGGATGTTTTCGAGCGCCTTGCGGGCGTACGCCAGCACGGGCGTGCCCACCGTTTGCGCCTCGCGGCCCGACGCCGACAGCTCGACGCGGTCGGCCTGCTCGGTGGCAGGCACGGCAGCCGCGCGCGGCGTCTCGTCCGTGTTCACCTTTTCCGGCGCGTTGCCCCGAACCGTGGTCGAGGTGGCCGGGCGGCCCGTCAGATGGTTGATGTTCATGACAGTAGTACGTTAAAAAACCTGCTTGTGCAGGGGCTACTTGGGGTGATCGTCAGCAACAACCGGTCCTTAAACCGGCGCGCGTAAAATCACACGTCCAAACCGGACCGTAACACCTGGCGGCCCGTGGCAGGCGCGTAGCGCGCCTGGGCGTGGGCGTAGCGGTCGAGCCGCGCGAGGGATTCGCGCGTCTCGGACGCCCGCTGGTTCAGCAGGGTTTCGACGCGCGCGTGCTGGGCGCGCAGCAGCGGCAGCAGCGCCGCCGGCGCCTTTTCGCCCGCCTGCTGGAGCCCTTCCAGCAGCGCCGCCCGCGCACCCAGCAGGGCATCGAGCGCGTCGGCATCCACGGCCGTGCGGGCAGGCACGTCGAGGGCGGCCACGAGCCGGGCGTTCAGGTCGAACAGGTGCTGGAAAGGGCACATGGGCGGGGCGCGGGCTTAGAAGCCGTAGTTGTAGAACGAGAGGAAAGCGGACTGCTGGCTCTGCAACCGGGTCAGCGTTTCTTCCAGGCGCCCGTACTGCACGCGCAACTGGGCCTCGCGGCGGTCGAGCCGCACGTCCCAGTCGTTGATTTTGAGGTCGAGCTGCTTCATCTGGTCGTCCATCTGCGTCTGGCGGCGCTTGATGAGGCCGCCCGTGCCGAGGTACGAATCCACCTGCCCGAGCAGGCGCGAGGCCACGCCCTCGTCGCCGCCGAACAGGCTGGCCAGGGCCGACGGGTCTTTGGCCGCCGCGTCGGTCAGCTTCTGGGCTTCCTTGAGCTCGAGCGTGCCGTCGCGGTTGATGGTGATGCCCAGGTCTTGCAGCGACCGGAAGCCCTCGGGCTGCCCGTCCACGGGGCGGGCGCTCTGGGTGCGGAGGCGCGACCTGAGGCCCGTAATGGCCGCGTCGCCCGACAGCGCGCTGCGCGTTTTCGTCTCCGCGTTGATGCCCGTCTTGTTGTTCAAAAACGTCATCACGTCGTTGTACTTGGCGACGAAGTCTTTGACCTTTTTCTCGGCATCGCCCGTGTTGGGCTGGACGGAAAACGCGCTGGCCGGGTCGCCCGCGCGCGCCAGGCCAATCGTGAGGCCCGGCATGGCGTCGGCGATGCTGTTGGTGCTGCGGTACATCTGCACGCCGTCGAGCGTGAAGGAGGCCGTGAGGCTGGACGACGTTTCGTCCGTGCCGACGGCGTACACCTGGCCGCCGCCCGTGCCCGCGCGCACGGCGTCGGTGTCGAGTTCGAGCAGGCCCAGCAGGCCATTTGCCGAGTCGGAAAACGAGAGGCGGCCCTGAAAGCCCGTGTCGGCGCTGCGCAGCGACAGGCGCGCCGTCGTGCTCGTTTCGGTCAGGATCGAAGCCGACGGGCGCTGGGTGCGTTTGATCGTGCCCGCCTCGGCAGCCGCGTCGAGGGCGCCCGCGATGGACGACTGGATTTCCTTCAGGATGTCCTCGTCCGTGGCGCCCGCCGGGTTGACCTTTACAGCCACCTCGACCCGGTTGTCGGGATTGTCGGCGGTGGGTGCGGCCACGCCGATGGAAAACGTCTGCTCGCCGTTCTGGTCGAAAAAGCTGCGCAGGGCCGTGCCCGCGCGCGTCATCTGCTTCGAGAGGCGCGTGTCGGCAGAGGCGAGGCGGTGCACTTCGAGGGTGTGGCCGCCCGCGGGCGTCTTGTCCGAAGCCGCGAGCGTGTAGGCGTCCTTGTTGCCCCCCGCCACCGTCCGCGCGCCAAAGGGATTGCCGAGCGGGTCGGCAAACGTCTTGAGCAGGGTGCTGAGCGACGACAGGCTGCGGTCGAAGTCGTCCATGATGGCGCGCGACACCTCGACGGCATCGCGCTGGTTCTGGAGCTTGCCCTGCGGCACGCGCTCGAACTGGATGGTGGCCGCAATGAGGGAGTCGTACTGGGAAGCAGCGCGGATGGCACCGGCCATGGCAGCAGCGGTAAAAAGGGCGGGGCGCAAGCGGCGCCCGGGCGCGTCAGGCAGCGCGGCGCATCAGCACCCCGTCCCGCCACGCCTCGCGCAGCCCGCCCAGAATGTCGCCGACGACGGCCAGGTCGCCCGCGGCGCTTTCGGTGAGGCAGAATTCGTAGAGCGTGTAGAGACGCGAGGCCAGCTCGCCGCCTTTTTCGAAGTTGAGGCTGGAGACGAGTTCAACAAGAACCATGCGCAGCTTGGCGCGGTCGCCCCGCAGGCACGCCTGCACGCCGAAATCGTAGAGTTTGAGCACGAGCTGCTCGGGCGAGGACGACAGAATGGCCTGGCGCTGGTACTGCTGAAGCTGGTACGTGGCGGACATCGGGGCTATGGAGATGAGGAAAAGTGGCAAGGCTTGCCGCCCGTCCAGCGGCGCGGCGGAAAAGGGTGCCCCCGCCTGCCGGGCGGCGGAAAAGGGCAGGGGGCGCCGGGGCGGCCCGCAAAGCCCTTATCGGACGGCAGGCGGCGTCCTTAAAGCCATCCCCTGCCCTTTTCGCCGGCGCCTGGCACGATGCGTGCAAAAACACGCGGCAACCCTTAACTGCCCCTTTGCCATGCAGCAGCACGACGACCTCCTCCCCCACGCGGCGCCCCTCCGGCTGGGCGTGTGGGCCGGCGACGGCAACAACACGCACTTTCTCGACCCCATCCTCAAACGCCTGCCCGCCCGCTACCACGTCGTCCGCATGGGCAACGGCGGCTCGCCCGAGCAGATCGAGGCCGACCTGAAAACGGTGGACGTGGCCTGGTTCGAGTGGGCCGTGGGGCCTGCCGCCGTCGGCTCGCAGCATTCGGCGGACGTGCCCACCCTCGTCCGGCTGCACCGCTACGAGGCGTATACCGACTGGCCGCGCCAGATCGCGTGGCGCAACGTGGACGGCCTCGTCTTCGTCTCGCCCGGCGTCGAGCGCTCTTTCAACGAGATGCACGGCCCCGACCTGCTGGGCACGCACACGCGCACGCACGTCGTACCCAACGGCCTCGACGTGGACGACTACCCCTTCAGCGCCGACAAAAAGCGCGGCTACGACCTCGCCTTTGTCGGGCGGATGCACCTGGTCAAAAACCCGATGCTGCTCGTCCAGCTCATGGCCGCGCTCGTCAAGCGCGACGCGCGCTACACGCTCCACCTCGCCGGCGACACGCAGCACGTCGAGGTGTACCGCTACTTGCGCTATCACACCGAGCAACTGGGGCTGGAGAAGCACGTCAAAATCTACGGCCACCTCGACGCGGCCAGCCTGCGGGCGATGCTGCAAAAGTGCAGCTACCTCGTCTCCACGAGCGTTATCGAAGGGCACCCCGTGGGCGTGATGGAGGGCATGGCGATGGGCCTCAAGCCCGTGCTCCACGACTTCTACGGCGCCCGCGACCTGTTCCCCTCCGAGCTGCTCTGGAACACGACCGACGAGGCCGTCCGGCTGGTCACGCGTGGCTCGTTCGAGCCGGCGGCCTACCGGCAGTTCGTGGCCGACCACTACAGCCTCGACCGGCAGGTGGAGGCCGTCGTGGCGCTGCTCGACCGGACGGTGGCGCAGTACCAGCCGGCGCGCGTGGCGGCGCTGCTGGCGGTGCCCGCCCACGTCACGGGCGACGAGGCCGCCGCGCGCGTGGCCCGCGCCCACACCCTCGCCGACGCCGAGCGCTACGCCGACGCCCTCGCGGCCCTCGCGGGCGTGGACTTCACCCATTTCGACGGGGAAGCACACGTTGCGGCCCGCGTGCTGGGCGCCCGCCTCGCCCTCGCCTGCGGCGACGCGACGGAAGCCCTCCGCCACGCCGACGCCCTGACCGACCTGGCGCCCGACGAACCGCTCGCGCTCAACCTGGCCGGGCGGGCGCTCTGGGAAGCCGGCCAGTACGAGGCGGCCCTCCACCCGCTCGTGGCCGCCGCCGAGGCTGCCGAAGGGCAAACAGGCTGGGCCCTCGCCTTCGACGCCGACGCCCTCCAGCAGGACGCCGCCGACGCCTGCGCCGCGCTGGGCAAGCCCTTTGCGCTGGGCGTCGCCGCGTGAGAGGCGCTGGGCGTTGGTCGTTTGTCACTGGTCACTGGGGCGAACGCGGCGCGGTGCCTGACGCGAGGGCGCGATAAAGGGCGCCCCGACGGCCTCCAATCTCAGCCCTTCTCCCCCTCGACATTCGGCACTCGACATTCGACACTCGACCATTCGCCCCTCCCCATGCGCCCCTACCGTCCCCTCCAGAAACGTCCGGCGGCTGCGCCGCGCCTGTCGCTGTGCATGATCGTCAAAAACGAGGCGGCCACGCTCGACAAGTGCCTCGCCCTCGCCCGCCCGCACGTGGACGAAATCGTGATCGTGGACACGGGCTCGACCGACGGCACGCGGGAAATCGCCCGGCGCTACGCCGACGTGTACGACGAGATCGCGTGGCCGGGCTCGTTTTCCCAGGCGCGCAACTACAGCCTCGACCAGGCCACGGGCGACTTTATCCTCATCCTCGACGGCGACGAGTGGATCGAAGGGGACGAGGGGTGGACGCTGGTGCGGGCGGCGCTGGGGCAGCCCGACCTGTTTCTCGCCCGCCTGCCCGTGCGCAACGTGCTGGGCGAGGGCCTGCTGCAAAGCGACCGCTTTTACCAGGAGCGCATTTTCCGCAACCACCCCCTCATCCGCTACCAGGGGCGCGTCCACAACCAGATCGTGGATGGCCTCGCGGCCTACCGCGCCCGCTTTGGCGGCCAGCATTACGACGTCGAGGCCGAAATCACGCACGTGGGCTACGCCGGCGGCGTGGCGCGCAAAAAGGACAAGTACGCGCCGCGCGTGGTGCTGCTGGAACGCGAGATGACCGAGGCGCCCACGCCCGAGCTGCGGGCCTACTACCGGTTTCAACTGGCCGTGGTGCGCCTCATCCTCGAGCAGCCCGCCGACGCGCTCGCCCTCGTGGACGGCCTCGACTTTGGCCTGCTCACGCCCGAGAACGCCTACTACGCCCACCAGATCGCCGTCGAAGCTGCCTTCAACACGCGCGCCCCCGGCCCTGCCGCCGTCCACGGAGACGCCATGCTGGCCCTCAACCGCGACGAGCCCGTGGGCTACTACGTGACGGGGCTGGCGCTGCTGGAGCTGGGCCACGCCCGCGAAGGCGTGCTGATGCTGGCCGAGGCCGCCCGCGTCAACACGCAGCGGGGCCACCGCGCCCGCTTCCGCCTCAACACGCCGTTCGTGCTGGGCAAAATCGCCGACCTGTTCGCGGGCACGGGCCTGGAACGGCAGTCCCTCTTGTTCCGCAAAGTCGCCGCCCAGACCGACAACCGCGACGCCCTCGCCGACGCCCTGCTCGAACAACTCCAGCGCGAACTGCTGCTGGAGGTGGTGGGGTAGCGGGGTGG
>CBDUCD010000104.1:0-8814 GCA_965365535.1 uncultured Rhodothermales bacterium
TGACGAATGACCAACCTCAAATCTCCAGAACCGAAAAACGCACCGTACCCGGAAGGTGCGGTGCGTAACGTCTGGCAGGGAACAGCCCGGTAGCGGGTTGTGGCAAGCGCAGTCAGGCTCCGTCCTTCCGGCAATGCGGCATACGTCGCGCGCGTCGCGACAGGCGCGTACGTCGGAGGCGGAGGGTGAGGGGCGTGACCATCTGCCAAGTTTAGGCGGCGCGAGGCCACAAATGCAACCGGCCCCCCGATAAAGCTGATGCTGGAAGCGCTTCGGATCGTGAAAAAAAGGGGGAGGGGCGCGGGGAGGGTTGATCTGTTGGTTGGTTTGCTGATGGTTGAACAAACCCGGCCATCTCAACAAACCCGACCCACCCACCATGCCCGACGCCCGCACCCTCGCCCTCGACGCCCTCGACCGCATCGAAAGCGAGGGCGCGTTCGTGGGGCTGGGGCGCCGCGCCGCCCCCGCCGACGCCCGCGACGAGCGGCTGGCGACGGAGTACGAGGCCGGCGTGACGCGGCAGCGCCGCTGGCTCGACTTTGCCCTGGCCCAGTTTTACCGGGGCGACCTGGGAGGCGTCGAGGCGCGGCTGCGCACGGTTCTGCGGCTGGGCGCCTACGACCTGCTGTTTCTGGACACGCCGCCCCACGCCGCCGTCCACGAGGCCGTGCGGCTGGCGCGGCGGCGCGTGCGGCCCGGCGCCGCCGGCCTCGTCAACGCCGTCTTGCGGGCCCTCGCGCGCGGCCCCGTCCGCGAGCCCGACACGGGCGACGCGGCGCGCGACCTCGCCATCCGCCACTCGCACCCGACGTGGCTGGTGCGGCGCTGGCTGGCGCGCTTCGGCCCCGACAGCACGCGGGCGCTGCTCGACTACGACAACGCCCGGCCCACCTACGGCGTCCGCGTCAACACGCGGAGGCAATCCGTGGCGGACTTCGCGGCAGCGCTGCGCGCGGACGGCGTGGATTTCGAGCCGGGCCTGTTGCTGGACGATTTCGTGCGCCTGCCGCGCCTCCAGCCCCTCGTCGAAGGGGGATGGCTGCGGGACGGGCGGTGCGCCGTGCAGGACGAAGCCGCCGGCCTCGTCGTCCGCGTGCTCGACCCCCGGCCCGGCGAGACGGTGTTCGACGTGTGCGCGGCGCCGGGCGGCAAGGCGCTCTACGCCGCCACGCGCATGGACGATAGGGGGCGCCTCGTCGCCTCGGACGCGCACGCCGGGCGGCTGCGGCTGGTGGACGAGGCCGCCCGCGCGCACGGCCTGGCCTCCATCGAAACCATCGCCGCCGATGTCGAGGCGCGGGCCGACGCGGCGCCCGAAAGCGCCGACGCCGTGCTGCTCGACGCGCCGTGCTCGGGCTCGGGCGTGCTCGCCAAGCGCGCCGACCTGCGCTGGCACCGCCTGCCCGAAGAACTCGCCGCCGCTGCCGCGCTGCAAACCCGCCTGCTGGCCGCCGCCGCCCGGCTGGTGCGGCCCGGCGGGCGCCTCATCTACAGCACGTGCTCGCTTGAACCCGAGGAAAACGAGGGGCAGGTGGCGCGCTTTCTCGAAACGCACCCCCACTTTGCCCGCGCGTCCGCCGCGCCGTTCGTGCCCGCCGCCCTCGTCACGCCCGAGGGCGACTACGCCGCCCTGCCGCAGCGCGACGGCGTGGACGGCGCCTTTGCCGCCCGCCTGCAGCGGCGCTGACGCCGGGCACAACGCGCGCGGCGCGGGCGTACGCCCTGCGACACAGTTTTACCGAGATACGGCATGAGCGACGCCAGCGACACCTTTTCCCCTTCCGCCGTACCCGAGGGCGATGGTGCCGGGCCTGCGTCCGCGCCGGCTGCCGAGAAAAGCGCCGCCCGCCCGTCCCGCAGCCGCACCCGGCGTGCCCGGACGGAAGCCGCGCCGGGCGCCGCCCTGACGGCGCTGCCCTTCTGCGTGCCCCGCGCCACGTCGCCGCGCCCCGTGCCGCCCGGCGCCCGGCTCGACGACCCGAGCCTCTACTTCAACCGCGAGCTGAGCTGGCTCGACTTCAACTGGCGCGTGCTGGCCCAGGCCATTGACGAGCGCACGCCCCTGCTTGAACGGGTGCGCTTCCTGTGCATCACGTACTCCAACCTCGACGAGTTTTTCCGCAAGCGCGTGGGCGGCCTCAAAAGGCAGGCCGCGGCAGGCGTCACCAAGCTCAACCCCGACGGGCGCACGCCGGGCGAGCAGCTCGCGCTGGCGCGCGAGGCGGCCCTCACCATGCACGAGCGCCTCAACAGCGTGTGGGAGGAAACCCTCAAGCCCCTGCTGCACCAGCAGGTGGGCATCAAGCTGTGCGCCTACAGCAGCCTCGACGCCGCCGACCGCGCCCCGCTCGACGCCTATTTCCTGCGCAACATCTTTCCCATCCTCACGCCCCTGGCCGTAGATCCGGGGCACCCGTTTCCGCACATCTCCAACCTGAGCCTGTCGCTCGCGGTGCTGCTGCGGCATCCCGTGCGGGGCACCGAGCACTTTGCCCGCATCAAGGTGCCCACGTCGCGCGGGCGGTGGGTGCCCTTGCCGGGCAAGCCGCGCCACTACGTGCCCGTCGAGGACATCATCCGCCACAACCTGCACGAGCTGTTCCGGGGCATGGAGGTCGAAAGCGCCCACGCCTTCCGCATCACGCGCAACGCCGAGGTGGGGCGCGAGGACGAAGAGGTGGACGACCTGCTGGAGATGATCTCGGACGAGCTGCGCGAGCGCCGCTTTGCGCCCGTGGTGCGCCTCGAAGTGGATGCCGACATGCCGCACCACGCCCGCGAGCTGCTCATGCGCGAGCTGAGCCTGACGGCAGACGACGTGTACGAAACGCGCGGCATCGTGGATTTGTCGGGCTGCAACGAACTCGCCGCCGTCAACGCGCCGCAGTTTTCGTATCCGCCGTGGGAGCCTATCGTGCCCACGCGCCTCAAAAACACCGCCGAGGGCGAGCGCAACATTTTCGACGTCATCCGGCACCAGGATCTGCTCGTCCACCACCCCTACGAGTCGTTCCGGGCCACGACCCAGCGCTTTGTCGAAGACGCCGCGCTCGACCCCCGCGTGGTCGCCATCAAGCAGACGCTCTACCGCACCAGCGACCAGTCGCCCGTGATCGAGGCCCTCATCCGGGCCGCCGAGGAGGGCAAGCAGGTGGCCGTCCTCGTCGAGGTCAAGGCGCGCTTCGACGAGGAGAACAACATGGAGTGGGGCGCGCGGCTCGAAAAGGCGGGCGTCCACGTGACGTACGGCCTCGTGGGCCTCAAGACGCACGCCAAGGTGACGCTCGTGGTGCGCGAGGAGGACGACGGCCTGCGCGCCTACTGCCACTTCGGGACGGGCAACTACAACCCGTCCACGGCGCGCTTTTACACCGACCTGGGCCTGCTCACGTGCAAGGCCGACCTGGGGCACGACCTCGTCAACCTGTTCCACTACCTGACGGGGTACGCGCCCGAGCAGCGCTACCGCCGCCTGCTGGTCGCGCCGCGCGCCATGCGCCGCCGCTTTGTCGAACTCATCCGGCACGAGGTGGCCCGGCAGCAGCAGGACGGCACGGGGCGCATCGTGGCCAAGATGAACGCCCTCGACGACGTGGGCATGATCGAAGAACTCTACCGCGCCTCGCAGGCGGGCGTGCCCATAGACCTGGTCGTGCGCGGGCACTGCCGGCTGCGGCCCGGCGTCGCGCACTTCTCGGAAAACATCCGCGTGCGCTCTATCGTGGGGCGCTTTCTCGAACACAGCCGCGTGTACTGCTTCGGGCAGGGCGAGCGGGCGCGCCTTTTCATCGGCAGCGCCGACTGGCAGCGCCGCAACCTCGACGACCGCGTCGAAACCATTGTCGAGGTCGAGGACGGCATGGCGCGCGGGCGCCTGATGCGGCTGCTCGAGATGGCCCTCGCCGACGAGCGGCAGTCGTGGGTGATGGCCTCCGACGGGTCGTACCAGCCGCTCATGCCCACCACGCCGGCACGCGAGGCGAGCTTTCAGGAGGTGCTCATGGAGCGCGCCCGGGGCCGCGTGGCCGAGCCGTCGTGGGATCTGTAGGCCGTTGACGCGGCAGGCACCCGTGCGTTATCGTGCCCGATTCTTCTCCACCGCCCGATGCCCGAAACTACTGCTGCGCCCGACACCATCGCTGCGCCCGAAACTACTGCTGCGCCCGCTGCGCCCGACGTGCTGCCCCTCCAGCGCGACGCCTTCGACATTCCCCGCAGCGTCGCCTACCTCAACTGCGCCTACATGAGCCCGCAGCTCCGGCGCGTGACGGAGGCGGGGCGGCAGGCCCTCGTGCGCAAAAGCCACCCGTGGACGATTCGCCCGCCCGACTATTTCGAGGGCGGCGAAATGCTGCGCGGGCGCATCGCCCAGCTCCTGGGCACCGACGCCGAGGCCACGGCCCTCGTGCCGGCGGCCAGCTACGGGCTGGCCGTGGCGGCGGCAAACGTGGAGGTGCGGCAGGGCCAGAACATCATCCTGCTGGCCGACCAGTTTCCGTCCAACGTGTACGTGTGGCGCGCCCTCGCCCAGGCGCGCGGCGCCCACGTGCGCACCGTCGCCCGGCCTGCCGCGGGCGGCTGGGCAGACGCCATCCTCGAAAACCTGGACGACGACACGGCCGTGCTGGCCCTTCCCAACGTGCACTGGACGGACGGCACGTGGGTGGACCTGGAAAGGGTGGGGCGGGCGGCGCGGGCGGTGGGCGCCGCCCTCGTCGTGGACGCCAGCCAGTCGCTGGGCGCCATGCCGCTCGACGTGGACGCGGTGCAGCCCGACTTCGTGGTGGCCGTGGGCTACAAGTGGCTGTTGTGCCCCTACGGCACGGCCTTTCTCTACGCCGCGCCCCACCGCCGCGACGGGCAGCCCCTCGAACAGTCGTGGCTGGGACGGGCGGGCAGCGAAGATTTCACCCGGCTCGTGGATTACAGCGACGCCTACCGCCCCGGCGCCCGCCGCTACGACGTGGGCCAGTTTGGCAACTTCGTGCAGGTACCCATGTGCATCGCCGCCATCGAGCAGCTGCTCGAGTGGGGCGTGGATCGCATCGCGGCGGCCCTCGGCGGCGTCACGCGGGCCATTGCCGAGGGCGCGGTGGGGCTGGGGTGCGAGGTGGCGCCCGAGGGCGAGCGCGGCCCCCACATGCTGGGCATCCGGCTGCCGGGCGCCATGCCCGCCGGCCTCACCGAGCGACTTGCCGCCGAAGAGGTGCACGTCAGCGTGCGCGGCACGTCCATCCGCGTCTCGCCGCACCTCTACAACGACGGCGAGGACGTGGGGCGCCTGCTCGACGTGCTGGCGGCCTACTGCTGAGGCGGGCGGCTCAAGCCTACGGATGCTGCGCTTCGGGCGCGTGCGCCAGGCCGCCGGGCACGACGGCCGCGTCGGGCAGGTCGAGGCAGAACACGGCGCCCTCGCCCGGCACCCCCTCGGCGGTGATGGTGGCGCGGTGCCGCTCGGCCACGCGCCGCACGATGGCCAGCCCCACGCCCGTGCCGGGGTACTGCGTTTTGGGATGCAGCTTCTGGAACGGCTTGAAGATGCGGTCGGCAAAGCGCGGCTCGAAGCCGATGCCGTTGTCCTGAAAGCACAGCCGCCAGCCTGCTGAATCTTCCCCCTCGACCCGCTCGGCGGTGATGGCGAGCACGAGCGGACGGTCGGGGTGCCGGAACTTGACGGCGTTGCTCACCAGGTGCATCGCCACCTGCCGGAGCTGCGCGGCGTCGCCCACGAGGGTGGGCAGCGGCCCCACGTCCACGCGGGCGCCGGCGGCGCGCAGGGGCTCGTCCATCGCCCCCACCACCGACGCCACGAGGGCGTTCAGGTCCACGGGCGCGAAAGGCTCCTGCCGCGTGCGCACGCGCGAGTACGTGAGCAGGTCGTTGATGAGGGCCGACATGCGCTCGGCGGAGTCGTGGAGGCGTTCGAGGTAGTGCTGCGCGTCGGGGCCGAGGGCGCCCGTCTCCTCGCGCAGCAGCCCGCTGAACATGCGGATTTTGCGCAGCGGCTCCTGCAAGTCGTGCGAGGCCACGTAGGCGAACTCCTCCAGCTCGCGGTTCGAGCGCCCCAGCTCGTCCACCGTCTCGACGAGGCGGGCGTTGGCGTCCACGAACTCGCGGGTGCGCAGCTGCACGCGGGCTTCGAGTTCGTCGCGGTGGTGGCGCAGCGTGCGCTCGATGCGCTCGCGCTGCTTGAAGTCGCGCGTGGTGAGCAGGTAGAGAAAGCCGATCATCCCCAGCGCGATAATGGTGGTGATGGTAAAGGTGGCGATGACGCGGCTGTTGCCATCGGCCACGAGCAGGCGCGTGGTTTCGAGGCGCGAGGCTTCGTCGGTGCGCAGGCTTTCAAGCGTGGCGACGATGGTTTCCATCAGCACGCGGCCCGAGTCGGCCAGCACGACGGCGATGGCCTCGTCGGGGTGGCCCTGGTTGTAGGCGGCCACCGACGTGCCCATCTCGAAGAGTTTGCGCGTCGTGAGCGAGTCGAGGGCGTCGAGGTCGGCGCGGCTGCTGCCGACGTAGCTGCGGGCGAGGGCGGCGCGCAGCGCGGGCAGGTCGCGCTGCGCGGCATCGTAGGGGCGCAGGTAGCGCTCGTCGCCGGTGAGGAGGTAGCCGCGCTGCCCCGTCTCGGCACGGTACACGCTGGCCTCCACGTCGTCAATGAGGTCGAGGCGCTCGTAGGTCTGCAACAGCTCCTGCTGAAAGCGGAACTGCTGCCGGAGGTCGGAGGCCAGCAGCAGCGCGTCGAGCACCAGCAGCACGGCGGCCACGGCAAACGCTGCAAAAAGCCAGACGGCGCGCGAGTCGCCCGGGGTTGCCATGGCAGTGGAGATGGGTACTTCTGGCTGAATATCGGTCAGGGCAAGCATTTCCGCTACCGACATTTCACATTCTGACGCGAAGCCTGCGCGAAGGCTGCCCGCGCGATTTAGGCAGCGGTGGGGCTTAAGAAAGGGGGCGCGGTGGGCGATACCCTCTCCATCTCCACGCCGGAGGTACACCATCCCGACAGACTTTTTGCCATAAACCCCCTCTGCCATGCTCCGCACCGTCCGCCTTTTGCTCCTGCCCGCCCTGCTGCTGCTGGCCGCCGCCGCGCCCCTGGCCAACGAGCCTGCCACACACAACCAGCAGCTTTTCGTCCTCAAAAGCCTCAAGCCCGACGCCAAAAGCGTGGGCCTGATGGTCAGCGCCGACTTTGCCCGCGACGAGGCGGCCATGACGTCGGTGCGCCGCGCGGCCACGGGCGCGGGCGTCAAAATCTTCCTGGGCACCGTCGAAACCGTGCGCGACGTGGCCACCAAGTTCCGCGACCTGAAGGGCGAAAACGTGGACGCCATCTGGGTGATCGAGGCGGAGGGCGTGATGGGCGACCGCGCCACGCGCTCGTTTCTGATCGACAACACGACGCGGCAGCGCGTGCCCCTGATGGCCCCGTCGGCCACGTGGGTAGCCGAAGGCGCCGCGGCCGCCGTCGAGAAAGGCGGCGCGGGCCTGAGCGTGGCCGTCAACGCGAAGGTGCTGGCGGCGCTGTCCATCAACGTGCCCGACGCGCTCAAGGCCAGCGCGACGGTCGTGTCCAAGTAACGCCGTCGCCGCGCTGAGGCCACCCCGTCCATTCTGCACTACCCCTGCCCCTATGTCTCAAACGCCTTCCCTTTCGCTGCTGGCCCGCGTTGGCAGCCAGCCCCTCGGGCGCCGCATCGCCGTCACCCTCATCCTCATCCTCATCGCCTCGGTCGGGCTGTTCGCGTGGTACGGGCAGTACAACCTGGGCCACACCCGGACGCAGTTCGAGCAGCGCGCCACGCTGCTGGCCCGGTCGGTGGCTTCCGAGGGCACGCTGGGCATGATCATGCAGGACGACGCCGGGCTGGCCGACCAGCTCGACCGCGTCGTGAAGGGCGACCTGGCGCGCGCCGCCGCCTTTGTGACGCCCGACGGCCAGCGCTTTGCCCAGGCAAGTTTCGACCAGCTGGTGGGCAGCCGCGTGCCGCGCCGCACGGGCGTCGAGTACGTCAGCCTCTCCGACGGCACGCCCGCCATTATCGCGTCGGCGCCTGTCGTGGACACGGCGGACGGCCAGCCCAAAACGCTGGGGACGGCCTTTGTCGTGCTCTCGGCTGCCGACATCGCGCAGGCCGAGCGCGCCGTCTGGCTCATCACGGGCGCCATCGCCATCGGCATCATGATGCTCATCAGCACCATGCTCTACGTCGTGCGCCGCATCATCACCCGGCCCGTCGAGCAGTTGCGCGAGGCCGCCGAGCAGGTGCAGGCCGGCGACCTGTCGGCGCGCGTCGAGGTGCGCAACCAGGACGAAATCGGGCGGCTTTCGCAGGCGTTCAACGGCATGGTGGCCGAGCAGCAGCAGGCGACGGAACGGCTCCAGCGCGAGCAGGCCGAGGCCGAAATGGCGCGGGGCGCCGCGCAGCGCTTGCAGCAGGAAGCCGAGGCCGACCGCGCGTACCTGCGCGCCCGCTTCGGCGAAATCGCCGTCGTCATCGAAGCCGTCACCCACGGCGACCTGACGCAAAAGCTGCACGTCGAGCGCGAGGACGAGGTGGGCAGCCTCATGCACCAGGTCAACCGCATGATCCGCGACCTCAACGCGCTGCTGCACGAGGTGGACGAGTCCACGGGCCAGATCGAGCAGGCGTCCAGCCTCGTGGCGTCGTCTGCCGAGCAGATGAGCGCCGGCGCCCGCGAGCAGGCCGACCAGACGGGCATGGTGGCAGCCGCCGTCGAGGAGATGTCGGTCACGGCGGCGCAGGCTTCGACGTTTTCCGAGGACGCCAACAAGCTGGCCCGCGA
>CBDUCD010000105.1:0-8749 GCA_965365535.1 uncultured Rhodothermales bacterium
GGCTTCGTCGGTCAGGATTACGAAGTCGCCCAGGCCGGCGTGCTGGTCGGCGTCGAACGCGGCCACGTCCGGGGCGGGCTGCACGACGACGATGAGGGCGCGGGTGCCGGGGCGGTAGCTTTGCAGCGCGGCAGGCGTGCCCAGCCCGCCCTCGACGTGGAAGCTGCCCACGGCGTGGACGACGAGCGCGCCCGGCTCCCGGTCGAGTTGGCGCGCAATGCTGTGGGCCATCGTGGCGTCCCAGAGGGACTGCGACCACAGCATGTTCGACGGGCCCGTCGTGTCGGCGCTGGCGTCGTGGCCCATCTGCGCCATCAGCGCGTCCCACTTGGCGCGGTACGCCGGGATGGGCGCGGGGTACGGCAGGGGCGCGAGCCACCGGCGGGCTTCGTCGGAAAGCACGCCCAGCGACGCCGGGCCGAGCCGCGCCACGCGGTTGACGTAGCGGCGCGGCGCGTTCGCGGCCACGACGGGCCGCCCGGCCTCGCGCGCGGCCTCGACGAGCGGGCGGTAGTGCGCGGCGTAGCGGGGCCACGGGCGCGCCGCCCGCAGAAACTGCTCCTCGGTGACCAGGCCCGCCAGGTACTCGTCCAGCACCTGCTGCACGTCGCGCTCGAACATCTCGAGCGATAAGGTGACGGGGCGCGGCGCGGCGAGCAGCTTTTCCAGGATTTCAGCCTGCAACACGTGCCCGACGGAGTCGTCGTGGGCCTCGCCCAGAAACACCACGTCGGCCTGGGCGGCGGCCCGCGCCAGGTCGTCGAGGGTGGCGTGGGCGCCGTTGCCGGTGTAAATCTGGTAGGGCAGCGTGTCCTGGGCGCGAGCGCCAACAGCCATCGCGCCGAGCGCGAGCATCAGCCCGAGGCGTTTCATGCTGCTTCGCCGCCCTGCGGCGCGCTGCTGGCGCCGTCCCCCTCGCCCCGGCGGCGGTTGCGTCCGCTGCGGCTGCGCTTGGGCCGCTCGCTGCGTTCGGGGCGCGGCGTCTCCTCCAGGCGCTCCTGGTGGGCCAGCTCGGGCGCGGCGGCGCGGTGCATCTGCCGGTGGTAGAGTTCGTCCACGAGCATCGCCAAGAGGTGCGGCTCCTCGTCGGCGAGTTCGCGCACGAGGTGCTCGAAGCGCGCCGACCGCTCGTGCTCCAGGTTCGACTTTTCGCGGTACTGGGCTTCCAGCATCTCGGTCAGCCGCTCGCTCAGGTGCGCCTGAAACGCCTCTTCGGTGGGGATGGGGTGTTCTTCCATGGGGATGTCGTAGCGGCGGGCGATGCCCACGAGCCGGGCCTTTTCGTCGCGGGTGATGAGGGAGATGGCGGTGCCCGTTTTGCCCGCGCGGGCCGTGCGCCCGGCGCGGTGGACGTAATACTCCGTGTCCTGGGGCACGTCGTACTGGAACACGTGGCTCAGGTCCGAGATGTCGATGCCGCGCGCGGCCACGTCCGTCGCCACGAGAAAGCGCAGGTTGCCCGCCCGGATGCGGCCCATGATCTGCTCGCGGGCGCCCTGCGAGAGGTCGCCCGAAATCTCGCCGGCGTCGTGGCCGTAGTTGCGCAGAAAGCGCGTCAGGTACTCGACCTCGCGCCGCGTGTTGGCAAAGATGATGGCGCTCTCGGGGTTTTCCATCTCGATGAGGCGCACGAGCACGCGGTCTTTTTCGAGCCCGGGCACGACGTAGAACCGGTGGTCAATGGTGTCCACGTTGACGTTGCCGGCGGCGAGGGCCAGAAAGTCGGGCTCGCGCAGAAAGTCGCGGGCGAGGGCGCGCACGCGCGGCGGCATCGTGGCGCTGAAAAGCATACTCTGGCGCCGCCCGGGCAGGTAGCGCAGCAGCTTTTTCATGGCCGGGTAAAAGCCCATCGAAAGCATCTCGTCCGCCTCGTCGAGCACGAGCACGCGCAGCCCGTCGAGGGCAAACGTGCGGCGCTCCAGGTGGTCGAGCACGCGCCCCGGCGTGCCGATGACAACCTGGGCGCCCTCGCGCAGCGCCTTGTTCTGGTCGTTGTAGCGGACGCCGCCGTACACGAGGGCAGCTTCCAGGCCCGTGTTGTCGCCCTGCAAACGCACGAACTCCTGGTGGATCTGCCGGGCCAGCTCGCGCGTGGGCGCCATGATGAGGGCCTGCGTCCGCTTTTCGACGGGGTCGAGGCGCGTAAAGAGGGGCAGCAGAAACGCGCCCGTCTTGCCCGAGCCCGTCTTGGACTGCACAATCAGGTCGCGCCCTTCGAGCAGGTAGGGAATCGAGCGCTCCTGCACGGGCATCAGGCTCGACCAGCCCGCCGTGCGGATGGCGTCCTGGAGGGGCGGGGGCAGGTTTTCGAGCCGGGCGGTGGGCAGTGCATTTTCAGGCTGCACCACTTCCTCTTGCGACACCGACATCCGCGCCTGGTCTTGGGCGCGCGAGGTCAGGTCCAGCGTCGCCACGAAGCGACGGGGGGGATTTTGAGACATGTGAGAAAATAGATCCGTAGCGGCCCCCAACGCACCGGGCGCCGGATGGCTCCGGCACGCTACATGGCCAGGCCGCCGTCCACGTGCAGCACGTGCCCGGTGATGTAGGCCGCTGCCGGCGAGGCGAGAAACGTGACGGCGGCGGCAACGTCGTCGGGCGAGGCCGGGCGGCCCAGGGGCACGGCGCCCAGCATGGCCTCGCGCGCCGCCTCGCCCAGCGCCGCCGTCATGTCGGTCGCCACGAAGCCCGGCGCCACCACGTTGACCGTCACGCCCCGGCTGCCCAGCTCTTTGGCGAGGCTTTTCGAGAACCCGATGATGCCCGCCTTCGAGGCCGCGTAGTTGGTCTGCCCCGCGTTCCCCGTCACCCCGACAACCGACGACAGGTTGACGATGCGGCCGCCGCGCTGCTTCATCATGGGGCGGTAGGCGGCTTTGCAGAAGTTGAAGACGCTTTTGAGGTTGGTGCCAATCACGTCGTCCCAGTCCTTTTCCGTCATGCGGATCATCAGGCCGTCGCGCGTGACGCCGGCGTTGTTGACGAGGATGTCGAGCCGCGTCCACGCGCCGAGTACGGCTTCGACGGCTTGCTGGGCGTGGGCGCCGTCGGCGGCATCGCCCTGGAGGGCGAGGGACTGGACGCCCATCGCCTCGAGCCGTTTTTCGAGCGCGTCGGCTTCTTCCACCGAAGACCGGAACGTGAAGGCGACGTGGGCGCCGGCGCGGGCCAGGCTTTCCACGATGGCGCGCCCGATGCCGCGCGTGCCGCCGGTGACGAGGGCCGTCTGGCCCGTGAGGTCGAGGGTCATCACGAAAGGGGTTCGGAGGTGAGGGCGTCGAGTTCGCCGGCCGTTCCGGCCGTGGCGGCGTCCACGTCGCGGCCCAGCGTGCGGCGCACGAGGCCGGTAAGGACGCCCCCCGTGCCCACTTCCACAAAGCGCGTGGCGCCGTCGGCCTGCATCTGCACGAGGGTCTGCGCCCACCGCACGGGCGCCATGAGCTGTTCGAGCAGGCGCTGCCGGATGTCGGCGGGGTCGCGCGTGGGCTGCGCCGTCACGTTGAGGTACACGGGGCAGCGCGGCACGCGGATTTCGACGTCCGTGAGGGCTTCGGCCAGGCCGTTGCGGGCGTATTCCATGAGAAGCGAGTGGAAGGCGCCGCTGACGGGAAGCGCCACGGCGCGCCGCACGCCAAACTCGGGCGCCCGCGCCATGGCCGCCTCGACGGCCGCCACGTCGCCCGAGACGACGATCTGGCCGGGGGCGTTGTAGTTGGCGACTTGCACGAGACCGTGCCCGCCGTCGGTGACGGCGATGCACAGGGCTTCGGCCTGCTCGTCGGTGACGCCCAGCAGGGCGGCCATGGTGCCGGGGCGCTGCTGCCCGGCCTCGGCCATGAGTTGCCCGCGGATGCGCACCAGCCTGAGGCCGTCCTCGAACGTGAGGGCGCCGGCGGCGGCCAGGGCGCTGTACTCGCCCAGGCTGTGGCCCGCCGTGGCGCCGGGCGCGAGGCCGCGCGCGTCGAGAACGGCAAAAGCAGCCAGGCTGTGCACGTACAGCGCCGGTTGCGTGATGTCGGTGGGGCGCAGCGCCTCGGCATCGTCGCCGAACATGATGTCGGTCAGGCCGAAGCCCAGCGCCTGGTCGGCCTCTTCGAAAAGGGCGCGGGCCGGGGGAAACGCCTCGAACAGGTCGCGGCCCATGCCGGGCGCCTGCGAGCCCTGTCCGGGAAAGAGAAAAGCAGTCAATGCAACGGGGGGATGGGAGGTTGGGGGCAAAGACGAGGCGTGGTAACGGGCGCCGGGCGCGGCCTATGCCCGGGCATCGGCATTTTCACCATCGCCGCCTGGCGCTGCCGCCTGCACCTCCGGCTTTTCCCCCTCTCCCCGCCGCTCGTCCCGCACGCCGTCGTAGGCCCACTTCACGTACGAGGCGCCCCAGGTGAAGCCGCCGCCAAAGGCCGCCAGCACCAGGTTGTCGCCCCGGCGGAGCTGCCCTTCCCACTCGGACAGGCAGAGCGGAATGGTGGCCGCCGTCGTGTTGCCGTAGCGCTCGATGTTGAGCATCACCTTGTCCATGCCGATGCCCATGCGGCGGGCCGTGGCCTCGATAATGCGCAGGTTCGCCTGGTGCGGCACGAGAAAGCGCACGTCGTCGCCGGCGAGGCCGTTGCGCTCCATGATCTCGGCGGACACGTCGGCCATGCCCACCACGGCGTGTTTGAAAACGGACTTGCCTTCCTGTTCGAGCCGGTGCATGTTGGCGTCGAGCGTGGCGTGGCTGGGCGGGTGGAGGCTGCCGCCGGCCTGCATCCGCAAAAGCTCGGCGCCCGAGCCGTCCACGTACTCGCGCGCGTCGAGAATGCCGTAGCCGTCGTCGGCGGGTTCGAGCAGCACGCCTGCCGCCGCGTCGCCAAAAAGGATGCACGTGTTGCGGTCGGTGTAATCAATGATGCTGCTCATCTTGTCGGCGCCCAGCACGAGCACGCGCCGGTGCTTGCCGCTTTCGATAAAGCGCGCCGCCGTGCTGAGGGCGAACAGAAAGCCGCAGCACGCCGCCGACAGGTCGAAGCCCCACGCCTGGCGCGCCCCGATGGCGTGCTGCACCAGGCAGGCCGTGGCGGGGAAAAACATGTCGGGCGTGACGGTTGCCACCACAATCGCCTCCACGTCGGCGGCGTCGAGGCCGCGCTTGCCGAGAATGACGCGGGCGGCCTCCGAGGCCATGAACGCCGTCGCCTTGTCCGGGTCGCGCAAAATGCGGCGCTCGCGGATGCCCGTCCGGGTGCGGATCCACTCGTCGCTGGTGTCGACGAGCTTTTCCAGGTCGGCGTTGGTGAGGCGGTCTTCGGGCACGTAATGCCCGACGGCGGTAATGGCGGCGCGTGTCATGCGTGGGGGAAAAGCGCGCCGCCCCCGGGGACGAGGCGCGTGGGTGGGGATGGAAAAGGCCCGGCTTACGCCACGGTGTCGCTCATGGCTCCGGCAATGGCGCGGGCCACCTCCTGGCGCGCCAGGTCGGCGCCGGCGAAAATCATCCGTTCGATGGCGCGGGCCGTCGAGCCGCCGTGCCCGATGATGACGTTGCCGGCCACGCCCAGCAGGGGCGCGCCGCCGTAGTTCTCGTAGTTGAAAGGCTCGCGCATCTCCTGGAGCACGGTGCCCATGACGCGCTGCTGCTCGGGCGGCAGCCCCAGCCGCTCCATCGCCTGCCCGATCATGATGGGCAGCGCCGTGGTGATGCTCTCGCCAAACTTGAGCAGGACGTTGCCCACGAAGCCGTCCGTCACCACCACGTCGGCGGCATGGTGGAGAAGGTCGCGGCCTTCCATGTTGCCGACAAAGCGGATGCCCGGCGCCTCGCGCAGCAGGTCGAAGGCGCTTTTGACCTGCTCGTTTCCCTTGCCCGGCTCCTCGCCGATGTTCATCAGGCCCACCGTCGGCGCCTCGCGGCGCAAAATGCGCTCGGCGTAAACCGTCCCCATCTGGGCAAACTGCACGAGGTGCTCGGGCTTGCAGTCCACGTTCGAGCCCACGTCGAGCAGCAGGGAAAAGCCTTTCGTGGTGGGGTAGAAGCCCACGAGCGTGGGCCGCGCCGCGCCCGGCACCCGCCCCAGCACGAACAGCGACGCCGCCATGATGGCGCCCGTGTTGCCGGCGCTCACGAAGGCGTGGGCCAGCCCGGCCTTGTGCGCCCCCAGCCCCAGGTGGATGGACGACTGCGGCTTCGACTTGACGGCCTGCGCGGGCGCCTCCGACATGCCGATCACGTCGTCGGCGTGGTGGACGGAGATGGGCAGGTCGAAGGCCGAGAGCTTTTTCATCTCGGCGGTGAGGGCCTCGCGCGGCCCGAACAGCAGCAGGTCGAGGTCGCCACGCGCCGACTGCGCCGCCCGGACGGCGCCTTCCACCACCACGGACGGGGCGGCGTCGCCGCCCATCGCGTCCACGGCAACTTTTATCGTCATAGCCATTGAGCTCTTTGGGGCAGGAAAGGCCGCAAACTACGACAGGGGCCTGCTGAAAAAGGCGCGACCGGCGCCGCGCAGGCCTGGGCCGCGCAACGCCGGTCGGTTGTGCATCGGGCGCAAAGCGCTCAGGCCTCGGCCTCGGCAGGCTTGACGATGAGGCGGCCCCGGTACTCGCCGCACGAGGCGCACGCCCGGTGGGCCTGCACGGGCGCGCCGCAGTTGGGGCACGTGCCCACGGCGGGCGCCTCGAGGCGGTTGTAGTACTGGGCGCGGCGCTGCGAGCGGCGGGCCTTGGAGAATTTCTTTTTGGGATTGGGCATGGCGTTACCTCGAAAAGGCGTTGGCGGTCAGGAAAAGTCTTTGTACTTGCGGAGCGCTTCCCAGCGCGGGTCGATGGGTTCACCGTCGGCGTCGCGCAGGGCGCCAAAGGCCGTCGGGAGGGGCACGTCCTCGGCACCGGGCGCCACGCGCCGCGCGGGCAGCGCCAGCAGGAGGGTGTCGCGCACGCGGTCGGCGAAGTCGAGCACGACGGCGTCGGGCGCCAGGGTTTCCACGTCGTCGGCCTCGTCCTCGCCCAGCGGCGCCGGGGTGAACAGCACGGCGTGCTGCCCCTCGACCTGCTGCTCGAAGGGCACGAGCGTGCGGTCGCATTCGAGCGTCGCCGTTGCGCGCGCCGTAAACGTCGCGAAAATCTGCTCCACCCCCACGTCGAGCCGCAAGTCCACCTCGATGTCGGCAAAAGCATCCGGCGCCAGGCCAACCTCGTCGGGCGTAGGCGTCAGCCGAAAGGTGTGCACCCCGGGTTTGAGGGCGGCAATGCGAACGTCGAGCATGGGCTACCTCCAGTGGGGTTACGAATCCAAAGAACAGAGAACCCCCAAAGTACGCCGCCCTGCCGCGCGGGGCTACCCCGCCGCCCCCGGTTATTGCCGAAGTTGAGGTGAAACCGGGCGCGTCCGCAGGCCGGGCGGCGGGGTGTTTTTTGTTGTGTGAAATCAGCCTTTCACCTTGCTCTGTATCCGCCGGGCGGGTTACCATCTCTGTTAACGTTTAGGAAATACGCCGGCCTCTGCCGAGGCCAGCCCTCCTGTTCGTAGGTTTGCGCCCCCGCCCGCCGGAAGCCTGTTTCAGTACCACTGCTACCCCTTGTGCGCCGCACCGCCAGGACGGTGAACAAGATGTGGATAAGTGCCGAGACGCGCGTGGAGGCCCGCCGCTTCCCTCCCCCCGTTTCTTTCCTGTCTCTCCCCCTCTAGCCCCGCAATGCCGGGGCAAATGGCCCGATATGCACCTTTTGGAGCGTCTGTAGGGCTTTTGCGCGCCTTCCGCGCCGGCCCGCTCCCCTCTCGCCCGCATTTATCCACACGCCCCTTCTGGATGTGGATAAATGGTGGATAAGCCCTTCCGCTCACCAACCGCTCCGCCTGTTTGGCCCGCTGACTTCTCCTACGGCTCATGGAGCAATCGCCCGAAGTTTTGTGGAACGCGTGCCTCGAGGTGATACGGGCCAACATTACGCCGCAGAGTTTCAAAACGTGGTTCGGGCCCATCCGCGCGGTCAGCGTCGAGCGCGACGACGAGGCGGTCAAGCTGACGGTCGAGTTGCCCAGCCAGTTTTACTACGAGTGGCTCGAAGAGCACTACTTCAAGCTGCTCCGCAAGACGATCACGAAGGTGCTCGGGCCCACGGGCCGGCTTTTCTACAAGGTGGTGATCGAGAAGGACGACGTGGCGACGGGCTACGGCGGCGCCTCGATGCAGCTTCCGGCCACGCAGCAGCCGCAGCGACCTCCGCCGCAGGGGCCTTCCGGCGGCCCGCGCCCGACCCCGCGCCCCGCGGTGCCCGCGCCTGCCGGCGCCCGCCCCGTTTCGGGGCGAACGGGCCCCCAGCCCGCCGACGGTGCCGGCCAGCCTGCACCCGCCACCCGCACGGCGCCCCACCCCTTTGCCCTGCCGGGCATCCAGCGGGCGCCTGTCGAGAGTAACCTCAACGCGGCCTACGTTTTCGACCGCTTTATCGAGGGCGACTGCAACCGGCTCGCCCGCAGCGCGGCTTACGCCATCGGGCAGCAGCCCGGCGGCACGTCGTTCAACCCGTTTCTGGTGTACGGCGGCGTGGGGCTGGGCAAAACCCACCTCATCCAGGCCGTGGGCAACTACGCCCTCGGGCACGGCTTTGCCGAAAGCGTGCTCTACGTGTCGAGCGAGCGCTTCACGAACGAGTTCGTGCAGTCCATCAAGCAGAACCGCGCCGCCGAGTTCTCGCTCTACTACCGCTCGGTGGACGTGCTCATCGTGGACGACATCCAGTTTTTCGAGGGCAAGGAGCGCACGCAGGA
>CBDUCD010000106.1:0-8535 GCA_965365535.1 uncultured Rhodothermales bacterium
GCTGTGTGAATTAACGGCGGCAGCCCCAAAATCCACTGGGACTGCGCGTAAGGGTAGGTGTATAGATCGTTGCCGGGCCGAGATTTAGAAATGCTGGCCTGCCCGGCGCCCACTTCACGATTATCAGAAGGTGGCGGGGGCAGGCAGAGAAGAACTACAATCCCCTGCCGCCAGCCTCCACCAAACGTCACCTCATGCGTCGCACGTTATCCAAGATCGGCATTGACCTGCTGCTGTGGGCGTTTGCCACGCCGCTGGCCTTTGCCATCCGGCTCGAGCCGCCGTACCAGGCGCCGCTTGTGATGGGCATGGTGGTGCTGCTCGTGGCGACGCTGCCCTTCAAGGCGTTCGCCATCGTCGCGCTGCGCTTCCACCACCGGTCGTGGCGCAAATTCGGCTTCCGCGACCTGCCCGTGCTGGGCGCGGGCGTGGCAGGGGTGCTGCTCCTGTCGTACCTCGTGCGCGCCTTTCTGGGCGACTGGGCGACCGTTCCGCGCAGCGTGCCCGTCGTCGAGGCGATGGTGGCGATTCTGCTGATGGGCAGCTTCCGGGCGTTTGTGCGGGCGCGCAGCGAGCGCTTCGTGCGGCGCCCCCACGACCGCCACCGCGTGCGCCGCGTGCTCGTTGCGGGCGCGGGCGAGTCGGGCACCATGATCGCCCGCGAGATGCAGCGCCACGCCAGCGCGCGCCTCGTGCCCGTGGGCTTTCTCGACGACGACGCCAGCAAGCAGGGTCGCTCGTTCTGGGGCGTCCGCGTGATGGGCGGGCTGGCGGACATGGAACGCGTCGCCGAGCGCGAGGGCGCCGAGGAACTCATCATCGCCATGCCGTCCGCCTCGGGCGAAACCGTGCGGCGCTACGTCGAGGCGGCCCGGCAGATCGACCTGCCGCACCGCATCATCCCCGCGCTCCACGACCTGCTGAGCGGGCGCGTGACCATTTCGCAGCTCCGCGAGGTCAACCTCGAAGACCTGCTGCGCCGCGCGCCCATCCAGCTCGAGACGGGCGAAATCGAGGCGTACCTGCGCGGGCGGCGCGTGCTCGTCACGGGCGCCGGCGGCTCTATCGGGTCGGAAATCGTGCGGCAGGTGGCGCGCTTCGGGCCGGCAGGCATCGTGCTGCTGGGGCGCGGCGAGAACAGCATCTTTCTCATCGAGCAGGAAATGCGGCGCGACTGGGCGGGCGTGTGCATCCACCCCGTCATCTGCGACGTGCGCGACGAGGACAAGCTGCGCCAGGTTTTCGAGCAGTTCCAGCCCGAGGTCGTTTTCCACGCCGCCGCGCACAAGCACGTGCCGCTCATGGAAATCAACCCCGACCAGGCCGTTTTCAACAACGTCCGGGGCACGCGCAACGTGGCCGGCCTGGCCCTCGACTACGGCGTGCAGCGCTTTGTCAACATCTCGACCGACAAGGCCGTCAACCCGACAAGTGTGATGGGCGCCTCGAAGCGCGCCGCCGAGCACGTCGTGTACGGCGCCTCGCAGCAGGCCCGCGACGCGCAGAGCTTCGTGTCCGTCCGCTTTGGCAACGTGCTGGGCAGCCGGGGCAGCGTCGTCCCGTTTTTCCAGGCGCAGATTGCCGCCGGCGGCCCCGTCACGGTTACGCACCCGGAGATGAAGCGCTACTTCATGACCATCCCCGAGGCGTCGCAGCTCGTGCTCCAGGCGGGCGCGCTGGGCGCCAATGGCGCCGTGTACGTGCTCGACATGGGCGAGCCCGTCAAAATCGTGGATCTGGCGCGCGACCTCATCCTGCTCTCGGGGCTGGAACCCGACGTGGACGTCAAGATCACGTTTGCGGGCATCCGCCCGGGCGAGAAGCTGTTCGAGGAGCTGCTGACGGCGGAGGAGGGGACGGACGCCTCGCGCCACGCCAAAATCTACGTGGCGCGCAAAAATGGCTTCGAGGCCGACCAGCTCGACGCCCACCTCAACGCCCTTTTCGACGCCGCCGCCACGCGCGATGGCGAACAGGTGCGCCGCGCCCTGCTGGAGATGATCCCGTCGGCCTCGTTCGCGTCGCTGCGCGCCCGGCAGCCCCACCGCGCGGGCTGACGGGGGCATCGGGGCAGAGCAGGCGGCGCCGGATTTGGACTTGCGCGGGCGCGGGAGCGCGCCGAACTTGGCGGCGATCTTTGCGCGCCCCGTCCTCATTGCTGCCATGACCACCACCGCCCCGCCGCCCGTCCGCCGCCGCGCTGCTGCCCGTCCGGGCGCCGGTGCCGGCGCGGCGCGCTGGGGCGTGGGCGTGGCGTGCGTGCTGGGGCCTTTTGCCGTGACCGTCGGCGCGGGCGCGGTGGCGGGGCAGCCCCTCGTGTCGCTGTTCGAAAAACCCCTCGCGTGGGTGCTGTGGCTGGTGCTGACGGCCGTGCTGCTGGGCGGCTTTTCGGGAAAGCTGGCGCTGCGGCCCCTGGCGCGGCACCTGTCGCTGCTGCTGACGGCGCTGGCGGCAGCGCTGGGCGTGGTGGCGCTCGGGTGGATGCGCGCGGGCTGGCAGGCCGAGGGGTGGGCGCTGGCGGCCCTGGTGCTGGCGCTGCCGCTCGTGTGCGGCGTGCTGCCGTGGCAGCGGCGGCTGCGGCGCTTCCATTTTGCCCTGCTGCCCGGCGGCATCGCGGGCGAGGTGGGCACGCTGCCGGCGGCGCAGTGGCTGCGCTTCCGGGCAGGCGACAAGCGCGTGGACGCCCACGCCATCGTCGCCGACTTCCACGCGCCGCACCCCACGGCTACGCTCAACGCCCTCGCCACGCACGCCATGCGCGGCACCCCCCTCGTAGATGCAGCGGCAGCGCACGAACTGCTCACCGAGCGCGTCGCGCTCCGCTTTCTGGCCGAGGAGAGCATCCAGGAGTACGGGCGTGCCCCCGCCTACGACGCCCTCAAACGCGTGCTCGACGTGCTCGTCGTGGCGCTGTGCCTGCCCGTCGTGGTGCCCCTCGCCGCCCTCGTCGCCGTCGCCGTCCGGCTCGAGTCGCCCGGCCCCGTGCTGTTCCGGCAGCGCCGCGTGGGCCACCTGGGGCGCCCCTTCACGATGGTCAAGTTTCGCAGCATGGACCACCGCGTCGAGGCCCTCGAACCCCAATTCACCCTCGCGGGCGACGCGCGCGTGACGCGCCTGGGGCGACTCATCCGCCTGTTCCGCGTGGACGAGCTGCCGCAGTTCTGGAACGTCCTCCGGGGCGAGATGAGCCTGATCGGGCCGCGCCCCGAGCAGGTGCCGTTTGTCGAGACGTTCGAGGAGGTGATTCCCCTCTACCCCTACCGCCACACCGTGCGCCCCGGCATCACGGGCTGGAGCCAGGTCAAGCTGGGCTACGCCGCCAGCGAGCACGAGGCCGTCGAAAAGCTCGAATACGACCTGTATTACGTCAAACACCGCTCGTTCGCGCTCGACCTCCTTATCGCCTTCAAAACCCTGCGCACCATCGTAACAGGCTACGGCGCGCGGTAGTTGTAGGTTGTGAGGTTGTGAGGTGGTGAGGTTGTGGATGGGAAGGGGGGTGGGGATGGCGAGGGGGGCCTTCGGGACTTTTGTTCGGCGACAAAGGCGTCGAGGCCCGCGCCGGCTTGCCCGCTACCGTATCGAGACACCCGCCAGCGCGTCCGCTACCCGCCGCATCACCTCCGCCCTGCATCCAACACCCCGCCCCCGCACAACCTCACCACCCCATGCCCCGCCAGCGGCTGCGCCATATTGCCCTTGCCCTCGGCGCCGACGGCCTCGCGGTGTTCGTGGCGTACGGGCTGTTCTACACGCTGCGCTTCAGGTTGGGGTTGATGCCGGCGCCGCGCTTCGTGCCCGTCGAGCTGGCCAGCTCGGCGCTGGCGACGGCGCTGTTCTGGGTGGCCGTGTTTGCCCTTTTCGGGCTCTACCGCGAAAGGTCGCTGCGGCGATGGGGCTGGGCCGAGACGCTGCGGCTGGCGCGGGCGCTGGGCGTGGGCATCCTGCTGCTGTTTTTCGTGCTTTTCATCGATACGCTGCGGCCCGGCGCGGCCCGCCTCACGATCCCCATCTACGGCCTGTCGCTGTTCGGCGTCGTGTGGACGGCGCGGTGGGCGCTCTACCGACTTACCCGCACCGCCCTGGGAGGCGTGGGGCTGACGCGGCTGGCCATCGTGGGCGAGCGCTCGCGCGCCGAGTACGTGGCGGGATTGCTGCAAAGCCAGCCCGAGCTGGGCTACCGCCCCGTCGTCGTCGTCGCCTTCGACGCGGCAGGGCGCGAGGCGCCCCGGCTCGTGTTCACGTCCCGGCTGCTGTCGCAGCCCGGCTTCGTGTCGCAGTCGGCCCGGCTGGACAGTCCCGCCCAGCTGGCCGACACCGTGCAGCACGCCGTCGCGGAAAACGTGGCCGAGGAAGTGCTGGTGCTGCTCACGCCGCGCGACATCGCGTACTACCTCGAACTCGTCCGCGTGTGCAGCCGCCTGTCCGTCCCGCTGCGCTTTGTCTCCAACTACCGGCCCATCCTGCCCGACGAGGCGCCCGAGGCGCCCCTCGCGCACCTGATGCTGCCGCCCCACCTGGCCGGATGACGGGCGATCCGCTGCCCCTCGAGGTGGGCCGGGCGCTGGGCGCCGATGTGCTGGCGGCCACGCCCCTCGGCGGCGCGAGCACGGGCGCGGCGTTCCGCCTGGCGCTGGCCGACGGCAGCCACCTTTTCGTCAAAACGTGGCCCGGCGCCCCACCCGACTTTTTCGCCGTCGAAAGGGACGGGCTGGCGGCGCTGGCCGCAGCGGGCGGGCTGCGCGTGCCGGGCGTGCGGGCCGTCGCGCCCGCGTGGATCGCCCTCGAATGGATCGAGACGGGCGCCTTTGCGCCGGCCTGCCAGGCCCGGCTGGGCGAACGCCTCGCCGCGCACCACTATGCCACGGCCCGCGAGCAGCACGGCTGGCACCGCGACGGCTACATCGGGCGGACGCCCCAGCCCAACCCCCGCGTGGCCGACGGCGCGGCGTTCTGGCGCGACGCCCGGCTGGCGCCGCAGCTAGCGCGGGCGCGGCAGCACGGACGGGCCACGCCCGAGATGGTGCGGCTGGGCGAGGGGTTGCTCTACCGCCTGCCCGCCTTACTGCCCGCCGACACGCCCGCGTGCCTGCTCCACGGCGACCTGTGGCGGGGCAACGCGGCCTGCACCGCGGGCCAGCCCGTCGTGTTCGACCCGGCGGCGTACTACGGCCCGCGCGAGGCCGAGCTGGCACTTTGCCACCTGTTCGGCGGCTTCGGCGCGGCCTTTTTCGACGCCTACCAGTCCGCCTGGCCCCTCGACGCGGGCGCTGCCGGGCGCCGCGACCTTTACGCCCTCTACCACCTGCTCAACCACCTCAACCTGTTCGGCGCGGCCTACTTCGATGGGGTCATGGACGTGCTGCGGCGCTACGCCTGACGCCCGCGCGTGCTGATGCCAAAAGGCATGTACAATGGGCAGGTGCCCACCAGACTCGTCAGCAGGAAGACGACGGCCAGAATTCCCAGCACGAGGGCGGCGGTGCCGCTGAGCGCGCCGGTGAGGTAGAGCACCAGCACCAGCACGGCCAGCGCCGCGCGCAGCACCCGGTCAATCGTGCCCATGTTGCGTTTCATCGTCGGAGTCGTTTTGACGGGGCACACGCTACCGCCGCGCCGCGCGGCGGGCATACCGTGCAACCCCGCTGCCACGTGCGGGGAAATCCCCGGCAGGCGTCAGAACAGCGAGTAGATAAAGGGCGCGAGCGCCGAGCCGCTGGCGTACACGATGACGAGCCCCAGCAGCAGAATCACGACGACGATGGGGGCCAGCCAGTACTTTTTGCGCACGCGCAGAAACTGCCAGAACTCGCCCAGCACGCGGAGTTTGCCCATCGGTGGGGGGTGTTGATGAGTGGGGTTTGTCGCGTTGGCCGGGTTGGTCTGCTCGCCCTCAGCAAACCAACCTGAACCAGCAGCCTGCCCCGCTTGCCGGCGGGCAGCGCCAGGCAGGCCAGCGCCTGCAAGATAGGGCGACCGCAACCCGGCCTCGCCCTCCGCCGTACGGCCCCCGTCCCATTTCCCACCCGCGTGCGATCTTTCCTTTTCGAGTTCCGCGAGGCCCTTCGCAACGCCTTCGACGCCATCTGGCAGAACAAGCTGCGCGCCACGCTCACCACGCTCGGCATCATCATCGGCATCGTGATGGTGACGACGACGATGACGACCATCAACGGCATGGAGCGGGCCTTCGAGAAGTCCATGGCGATGCTGGGCACGAACACGTACTATGTGCAGCGCCAGCCCTGGTTTTACCCGCCCAGCGACTCGTGGAAGTACGACCGGCGCCCGCGCCTGACGCGCGAACAGGCCCAGCGCATCACCGAGGCGGCGCGCGGGGCGCGCTTTGTCCAGGCCGCCGCGCCCTCTGTCGGCTTCGGGTCGGCCATCCAGTACCGCGACCGCGTGGTGCGCTTTGCCTTTGCCCAGGCCACCGTGCCCGACTTCACGCTCGTGGCGGACGTGAACCTGGCCGAGGGGCGCTACTTTACCGACTACGAAGAGCGCACGGCCCGCAACGTCGTCGTCATCGGGTCGGCCATTGCCGAGAATCTGTTTCCGAGCGAGCGGGCGCTGGGCAAGCGCGTCCGCATCGCCGGGCAGCAGTTCGAGGTCATCGGCGTGCTCAAAGAGCAGGGCAAATTCCTGGGGCTGTTCTCCTTCGACGAGCAGTTTCACGTGCCCATGGGCGTGTACCGCAAGATTTACGGGTCGAGCCGCAGCAGCTACGAAGTCAACATCCGCGCCGTCGAAGGCGCCGCGCCCGACGCCGTGCAGGACGAAATCCGCGGCCTGACGCGGACGGTCCGCCGCCTCGACGCCCTCGACGAGGACAACTTCTCCATCAACCGGTCGGAGGCGTTCCGCGACATGGTGGCCGTCACGAAGGCCACCATTTACGGCGTCGGCATTTTTCTGACGGCGCTCGCGCTGGTCGTGGGCGGCATCGGGGTGATGAACATCATGTTCGTGTCGGTGAAAGAGCGCACGCGCGAAATCGGCATCCGCAAGGCGCTGGGGGCGCGGCGGCGGGCGATTCTGCTGCAGTTCCTGCTCGAAGCCGTCGCCATCTCCCTCCTGGGCGGACTCATCGGCGTGGGGCTGGCGGCGCTGGTCACCCTTGCCATCAACAGCGTGTTCACGGCTGTGCTGTCGCCCTACATCGTGGTGCTGGCTTTTGGCATCTGCGTGTTCGTGGGGCTCGTCTTCGGCATCCTGCCCGCCTGGCGTGCCGCCCGCGCCAACCCCATCGAAGCGCTGCGCTACGAATAGGTCGTATGCTCGCTGCGCTCGCTGAGGTTGGCGGTTGGAGATTGGTACTGCCCATCCAGCCTCCAACCTCCCACCGCTAACCTTCAACCCTATGTCCTTTTCCGAACTCGTCCGCATGGCGCTGGGGGCGCTGGGGTCCAACAAGCTCCGGTCGGCGCTGACGCTGCTGGGCATGGTTATCGGCGTGTTCGCCATCATCGTGGCCGTGACGGCGGTCGAGGTGATCTCGAAATCGGTGACGGAGACGATCGAGTCGCTGGGCTCGTCCACGTTTACCGTGTACCGGTCGTGGAATTTGCAGGTCGAGGGCGGGCGCCGCAACTGGCAGGCGTCGCCGCCGCTGACGTACGACGATTTCGAGCGGCTCGAGGAACGCGCCGTGCTGCCCGTGGCCTTCAGCCCGCACGTGGACGAGAGCCGCGTGCGCTTCCGTTACGGTGGCCGGGCCACCGACCCCATCGTGGACCTCAACGGCTCGAACGCCGACTGGGCGCTCAACAACAACTACGAAATCGGGCAGGGCCGCAACATCACGCCGGACGACGTGCGCTTTGCCCGCCCCGTGATCGTGATCGGCGCGTCGCTGGCGGACAAGCTGTTTCTCAACGAGACGCCCATCGGCAAAGAAGTCGCCGCCGACCGGGGGCGCTACCGCGTCGTGGGGGTTTTCAAGCAGAAGGGCAGCGCCTTTGGTCAGGATCAGGACATGATGGCCCTCGTGCCCATCACGACGCTGTTCAACCTCTACGGCAACACCAACCGCGACCTGGAAATCACCGTTCGGGCGGCCTCGCAGCAGCGCCTGGCCGAGACGCAGGACGAGGTGATCGGGCACCTGCGCGTGATCCGCCGCGTCCGGCCCGGGCAGGACAACAACTTCCAGATCAGCAGCAACGAGGCCGGGCTGGAGCAGTTTGGCAGCCTCACAAGCGCCGTCTCGCTGGGCGGCGCCGGCATCGGCCTGCTAACGCTGCTGGCCGCCGGCATCGGCATCATGAACATCATGCTCGTGTCCGTGACCGAGCGCACGCGCGAAATCGGCATCCGCAAGTCGCTGGGCGCCCGCCGCCGCGACATCCTCGTGCAGTTCATCCTCGAAGCGCTGGTGCTGTGCCAGATCGGCGGTATCATCGGGCTGCTGGCGGGCGTGGGCGTGGGCAACCTGGTGACGCTCTATTTCGAGACCTCCATCGTTTTCCCGTGGCTGTGGGCGGGCATCGCCGTCGTGGGTGTGGCCTTTTTCGCGCTCGTCTTCGGCGTCTA